>DASQIV010000001.1:0-2619 GCA_035631415.1 Pseudoneobacillus sp.
CATCCAGAACCAAAGGATGATATAAGTCGTTTTGCGAATCAGGCCTACTTGGATCACGAGTTTCCGAAACACTCCAAAGAGTATGAGGAAATAAGCTTATATTTAGAATTAAATGCTCCATATTTAGAGAGAATGTCTGTATTTGATGAAGCTTGGAATCGATACGAAGCTGAAGAAAGAAAATAATTATTTATCGACTAAATGCCTTTTCTTTTGAGAAATGGCATTTTTTGTATTTTTCGACGAGTAGGTTTTCATAATCATGTTCGTTTTCATTGCATATAATAATATACTCATTCACGACGATCATTGGGAGGTGCAAGGTATGGGAAAAAAGAAAAAACCAAAATTTGCAATCGGTGATACTGTCGTGATAATAGCCTATGGAACCGTCGGAGAAATAACAGATATTAAGTGGATTGATGGAACTTATATTTATGAAATTAATACAGACGAAGGGCTGTTTATGGAAGAGAGGCTCCAATTACTTTCGGAGTATAAAGAGAAAGTGATTGAAAAGGAACAAATTGACATACAATATCAGTTCTATTTCGGAGATATTGTTCAAGTCAAAGGATATGGAACCGACCTATTTAAAATAGTTGGGTTTCGCACGGAGATTTGGCGATATAAAGAAGATGCATGGGAAGATGTTATTTATGAGCTTTCAAGAATTTCTGATGGGGAATGGCTTGAAGCGACAGAAGATGAACTCACCTTAGTGGCAGATGCAGAACAGGCTGATACTTTTTTACAAAAGCTAGGACACCTTTATATGATGAATAACAAGGAGATTCCACTAAAATTACCAGAACCAATGAAACAAGTAAAAAAACCAAAAAATGAAATCGACCATAAAAAGATGATTGATAACCTGTTAGATATCTATAATGATTATGAAATTTTATTTAAGATGTTCAATGATCAAGAGTATGATAGAGTCAGAAACCTTATTTTAAGAAAATTAAAAAAATTAATGAATAACGATGATAAAAACACCGTTTAAATTATTTCTAAGAAAAGGTAAATAAAGATAGGAACTGCTAATATCATGACACCCTTAAATAGTATGGATGTTATATTTGTAGCTATCTTAGCAAAAATACCCTCTTCATTATTTACATCTTCTCTCATCTTATCCATCCAAGTCATCATTCATTTAACCTCCTCGCTTTTTTTAAAAATATATGCTTGTCTTATCTAATTATTCATCCTAATTTAAAAATTTGGTGGATATCTTTTTACATGTAGAAAAGTAAATAGCATGAAAAGTCAGAAAGCTTCATACATTTTTAAAGAAACTTACTGATTGCCGAGCCTTTAGTAAGAAAGATTTTAGTGGTATATATGTATTCAGAATGTTAAATATGAATTCTGATTAGCTTAGGGGGGAGACGCGATGAAAGAAATTGAAGTATTTATTGATACAGAAGAAATTGCTGAATTTTTCTTTCACGAGCTTGTGAGGCGAGGTTATGTTCCAACTGAAGAAGAGCTTGAAGAAATCGCTGATATCACCTTTGAGTATTTATTAGAAAAATGCATTATTGATGAAGATGTTGATGAATAGGAAATAGGCGAGTCAATGGACTCGCTATTTTTTCGCTGAAACAAATGAAACTTTTTAAATGGATAATCGTACATATGATGAGGAAACAATCTTTTATGAGGTGAGGGATTAATCATGTCATTTTTTAACAAAGTATTTGCGAGTGTAGGAATTGGCGCTGCGAAAGTAGACACTAAACTTGAAAGAGATACTCTTACACCAGGTGAACAGGTAAAAGGAGTTGTCGAAGTCCAAGGTGGAAACATTGAACAAATAGTAGATGAAATTTATCTCTCTTTACATACAACTTATGTGAAGGAATCAGATGATAAGAAATATACGGTATCTGCCCAAATAGACCGGTTTCGTCTTGTGGACTCTTTTACGATACAACCAAATGAAAGAAAGGAAATTCCTTTTTCCTTTTATCTGCCATCAGACACACCTCTTTCATTAGGTAGAACAAAGCTATGGGTAACGACTGGTCTTGATATTAAAAATGCCGTAGACCCGACAGATAAAGATTATATTCGAGTCATACCTAACCAATTAATGTCTGCTGTTTTTCAAGCTGTTGAGGATTTAGGTTTCCGTATGCGTGAAGCGGATTGCCAAGAAGCACCATATCGTTTAAGAAAAAGATTACCATTCGTTCAAGAATTTGAATTTGTACCAGTATCTGGACAGTTCCGTGGGAGATTGGATGAACTTGAACTTGTTTTCTTTGCAAATAGCAATGATCAAATGGACATTTACATGCAAGTAGACCGGAGAGCTAGAGGTTTGGGTGGATTCTTATCTGAAGCGTTGGAAATGGATGAAACGAATGTAAGAATTTCTGTTTCTACGAATGACCTACCTAATCTACGTAGTAAATTACAAAGTGTGATTGAAAAATATTCATAATAGTTAAGGGTGCCCATAAAAAAGGGCATCCTTTTTCAATCGATTGTCGAAATACCATAATAAAAAACAAGACTTTAGACCTCAGAATTCCAAAAGATGTCGAAATCGAAACCAAAATAAAGACACAAATGGTTGTTTTAAATTGGTTTTTTAAATGAAAGTAT
>DASQIV010000002.1:0-3920 GCA_035631415.1 Pseudoneobacillus sp.
ATTAAACAATTGTAAAAATAGAAACCTAATAGTTTTTATAAAAATAGGGTATGATTTCGATAAAAATCATGTTTCTGTTACTTCGATTTCAGAGAATTGCATATCAATATTTTTGAGAAGCTTAATTTCTAAAATACCATCCTTATAGTTTGCAGTTGTTCCTTTTTTTCGAACGATAGAGGGGAGAACGATGGTTAGTTTGTCCTCATCATTAGGAATATGCTCGATTATTAGCTGATTGGAGGTATGGTATAGTTTCATCTGTGAAAGCCAAGCATCATCTTTAATCTGAATACGGATATAGACATGATGATGAGTTTCGAATACTGAATAATTTAGTGGATTTTCACCCTGGTTAGATGGAGGTTCTTCTGGTTTCTTTTTTTGTTTCATCCAATCTTGTGAATTTACTATATCTTGCATATGGGAAGGCATCATCTGATTCATCATGTCTTTTACAAACTTTTCAATATCATTTTGATCGATTTGGCCCATTGGATTATTAAATTTTTTATTAAAAGGGAAGAAATTCCATGGAAACATTTTTTGACATCCTTTCAAGGTTGAGCCATTTTACTATCTCATATTATGCTTCATTACGCCCATGTGTTCGTAGGAAACAAAATGAAAAATTTTATTATAATAAATCTTACTAAAGAGACTTATCAATATTGACATACACGTAAAGATAGTGAGGTTATTTTCGTGACATCTAAGACAGCTTTGATAACTGGCGGAGTAACAGGAATTGGAAAAAGAATAGCATTGGATCTTGGCAAACAAGGCTACAATCTCATCATTAATTATAGGAATAGCAAGGAAGAGGCTGAAACTTTAGTAAAAACTTTGAATCATTTTGGTACAAGGAATATATGTATACAAGGAGATGTATCGAAAAAAGAGGATTGTTTGCGAATAGTTCAAGAATCGCTAATAGAGTATTCTCTAATCGATGTTCTTGTCCATAATGCTGGTCCATACATTCATGATCGCAAAGAAATGATTAACTACAGTGAGGATGAGTGGGAATACTTAATAAATGGTAATTTAAACGCGGTATTCTACCTTTCTAAAAATTTGATCCCTCTAATGAGAAATAATCGTTGGGGAAGATTAATTATGATTGGTTTTGATCGAGTGGAAACCACACCTGGCTGGATATATCGTTCTGCGTTTGCAGCAGCTAAATCTGGGTTAGCTTCACTAACTAAAACGTTAGCATTAGAGGAGGCACCCTACGGTATTACAGTTAATATGGTTTGTCCAGGTGACATTATTGGCCACTGGAAAGAACAGGAGATAAAAGATATAATAAACATCAATGATGAACTAACACCTGTTGGACGTCCAGGTACAGGAGAAGATATTTCTAGAGTAATTTCATTTCTTGTAGATGAAAATTCTAGTTTTATAACTGGCACTATTATCCCTGTAACAGGCGGTAAAGATGTGTTAGGAAAGGTATTTAAATAAAATTTATTCGAATAAAGAAGGTAAATAATGAGAAATAGAAACATAAATTTAACCCCTTCCCAGCTATTAACATTAACATTTCTTTTTTTTATAATAATTGGAACGTGTTTTTTGAAAATGCCTATATCAACCACAACGGCTATTAGTTGGATTGATGCTGCCTTTATTTCAGTTTCAGCCATGACTGTAACTGGATTAGCCACTGTGGATCCTGGCACAACCTTTACGCTTTTTGGTCAAATTGTCATTATGGTCTTAATACAACTTGGCGGTTTAGGAATCATGTCGTTTGCAGTTTTAATATTTATTATGTTGGGGAAGAAAATTGGGATAAAACACAGATTAATCATGCAGCAAGCCTTAAATCAAATAAATATTGGCGGGGTCATTAAACTTGTTAGAAATCTTTTCTTATTTTCTCTGACTATTGAGCTAATCGCGATGGTCTTATTGGCACTAAGATGGATTCCGGAGTTTGGATGGAAAAGAGGCTTGTTTTATAGTTTGTTTCATTCTGTTTCAGCGTTTAATAATGCTGGTTTTGCATTATGGCCAGATAATTTAATTCGTTATTCAGGTGATCCCATTATTAATATAGTAATTAGTTTCTTATTTATTCTAGGCGGATTAGGTTTTACGGTTCTTGCTGATTTAAAGGATAAAGGAACGTTTTCAAAGCTAAGTTTACATAGCAAGATGATGATCATTGGGACATTAGTAATAAATGCCTTTGCCATGTTTTTCGTATTTGTATTGGAGTATTCAAACCCTAAAACACTTGGAAACCTGTCACTTTTTGATAAGTTGTGGACTTCTTATTTCCAAGCGGTTTCACCAAGGACAGCAGGCTTTAATACTTTAGATATCGCTAGCCTGCATGAATCAACCATTTTTTTAATTATTATCCTAATGTTTATTGGTGCAGGGAGTGCTTCGACAGGTGGTGGGATAAAATTAACGACATTTATCGTTATTTGCCTTTCGACCGTTTCTTTTATAAGAGGTCGGTATGATATTAGGCTATTTCGAAAAAATATCCCCTCTATTTATATTTCAAAAGTATTAGCTATTGCGATGATTAGTGTTGTAACAGTCGTTGCTTCTTTGTTTGTGTTAAACATTATTGAAAAATTACCGTTTTTAACTCTTTTATTTGAAGTCGTGTCTGCATTTGGAACAGTAGGTCTATCAATGGGAATTACTGCTTCTTTAAGTATTCTCGGAAAGTTTGTAATCATTTTTGTCATGTTTGTAGGAAAACTTGGACCTTTGACATTGGCATTTTTAATGGCTAAACCCCATAAACCACATTTTAAATATCCGGATGAAGATATTTTAACAGGATGATTCAAGGAAATAAAGCTGGCCAAATTATGGCCAGTTTTTTTCTTTGTTAGGTGTCATCAATTACCTATCTTGGGCATAAAGTGTATGGACAAGCAATCAAAAGGGGGAGAAGAACATGGCTTACCAAGGATCAAAGGGTTGGTACGTACAAGAGCTAAAAAAACTAGGAATTTCTAAACATCCAGTTGAACACAGGAAAATTGAACTATATAAAACCTATGTTATCAGAAATTTATACGTTCAATATACATCAGAAAGCAAGTAATTTAGTTTTCGATAAACTTATTATGTAAACTAAAAACTACCCTAAATTATTAGGGTAGTTTTTCAATTTTATGAACAATTTGATAAAAGCGAATGAAATAGCATTTATTTGTGAAAAATAGAAATAAAAGTCAAGGGGGCCAAATAGATGAATTTTAGGTTGAATCGGATTAATCCAAACCAAACACAGGTTTTTTTTCATGATGGGCGATATGAAACCTTAACGAACGAAGAAGTAGAAGATTTGATGCTCCAAATGGGAATGAATGAATCAGAAGAATCGTTTGAACAAAATGTGACAGATTAAACCATTATTTGGTATAAAACAAACAAGTGGATCCTTTTGGGGATCCACTTGTTTTTATTAAAATCTTAAGCTTCTAGTAAGTGATTTGTTTCTGTTTGAGGCAAGCCATTTCGTAATACATTCAATGTATATTGATCCTTAGATATTTCATATAAATCGTATATTTCACCTTGGGCATTCAATTGGTCATATAAAGATTTTCGTGTTTCATTTGCTTTTACTACGTAAGGTAACTTTTCAGCTGCTTTTATAGAACGGATATTAATTTTGCGGATTCGCATGAAAATAGTATCAATCCCTAGTTCATAAAATAATTCCTGAAAAAAAGCATCTTTCGCTAGATTATTATAGCCTTTTCCATGAAAAGGTTTGCCTAGCCAAGTACCTAAAAATCCTGCATTTTCAGCAATATCAAACAGATTAATCGTTCCAATTGGAGTGCCCCATTCGTCAAGAATCGTACGAGATATCATTTCTCCACGTTCTTCAGCTTCAATTGTTTGCTTCGTCATAAAGAGAAACTCTTCAT
>DASQIV010000003.1:0-2549 GCA_035631415.1 Pseudoneobacillus sp.
GATTGATAAATATTGATAAGTTTTACCATTTTCCTTTAAAAAAGGAATGATGGTTGTGTCTACCCAATATAAGCTCCCATCCTTTGCTCGATTCCTAATTTCAGCTTTCCAAACATGGCCATGGCCAATCGTTCTCCACATATCCTGGAAAAACTCTTTCGAATGGTAACCTGAATTGATGATTCGATGATCCTGGCCCAAAAGCTCTTCCCGATCATATTTCGAAATCTGGCAAAACTGATCATTGATATATTTGATTTTACCTTTTTCATCCGTTATCGCTACAATTGATGATTCATCTAAAGCAAACTTAAAATCCTTCAATTCCTGTATTGATTTTTCAAGTTCCTCTACTACTCGATCATACGAATGTAAAGAATGATTCAGATCAACTTCTTTGTTTACATCGTGATTCATAGGTAGCCCCTCCCTTTTTCTTCGGAAAAAAATTTCCTAGAAAAAAGATTTTTCATAAATGAATGTGGCTCTGGATGGATTCTTCTAAAATAGAAGCTGAGTTTTTTATTAAAAGCTGTTCCTCTTCAGAAAAGGTATGTTCAAACCGATTTCCAACTAATAATACCCCTTTTGGGAGACCATTAAAAAATAACGGTACTGCATACGAAGAAACTAACTTTTCAGCCAGCATAATGGGATAATCCGTCGATTTCCCTAAAATATTTTCAGGAAAATTTGTGATCATCACAGGGTTGCCAGTTGAAATAACTCTTCCTGCATTACCTTTACCGTAACGAACCGTTATTCTTTTGTATTTATCATTTAAATTGCCCACTGCACAATGCCATCTAACATCTGGCCCGACCTCATTTTGAATCGCTAAGCCAACAAATTCAGATTGAATATCCTTTAATAGTTGGGAACAAAGTTGAACGGCAACAGCACATTCTTTTAATTCATCCATAAAGCACCATATCCTTTATAAGCCATACCCTAATAACCCCTTTTTCAAGGCAAATTCCACCAGTTCAGGTCTCGTTTTCATTTGAAGCTTTTCCATGAGGTTACCTTTATGAGTCTCTACTGTCTTCACACTAATGATTAATTGCTCTGCAATTTCCTTGTTAGAAAAGCCTTTTGCAATTAATGTTAATACTTCTTTTTCACGTTCAGATAAAAGCTGAAAGCTATCTGGTGTACTACCACTTTTCATACTTCCTAAGTATTCTTCCATTAATCGCTTCGTTGCCGATGGGTGGAGGTAGGCATCCCCTTTTGCAACCCCTTTGATTGCCGTTAATAGTTCATCATGAGGAGCACTTTTTAATATACATCCTGATGCACCTGCTTGAATCGCTCTAAATAGATACTCTTCATCATCATGCATCGTTAAAATTAAAATATTGATTTCCGGCATTAATTTTTTTAACTCAGATGTTGCCGACAACCCATCTTTTCCATGGGGCATGCTTAAATCCATCACCACTACGTTCGGTTTTAATTCAGATGCTTTTTGAATTCCCTCATTACCTTCGGATGCTTCCCCTACTACTTCCATTTCAGGATGTGCGTTCAATAGCATATTTAATCCCATTCGAACAACAGCATGATCATCAACTAGCAGTATTTTGATCAACGTTAACTCCCCTTTGTTCCTCTTTTTGTCTAAGCGGAAGAGAAATCTCAATAGATGTACCTTCTCCTATTTTAGAGGATATCACACATTCACCGCCAGTGAGAAACATACGTTCTTTCATCGCTTCAAGGCCAAATGACTTATTATTTTTTAAATCGAAGCCCTTCCCATAATCATTTATATAAATTCCCAATGATTCTTCCGACCATTTAAAGGAGATTTGTACTTTTGAGGTATCAGCATATTTGGCAACATTGGATAACGCCTCTTGGCAGACTCGAAAAACAGCAATACTACTACTTTCTGAAATCAATTGCTCCTGACCTTCAGATTCTATTTCTACTTCAATTCCAAAGGTTGATGTGTAAAGTTTCGAATAGCTTTTCATCGCTGGAAGTAAACCTAATGTCATCAGGGTAGGAGGATGTAATTCGACGGACAAAATACGAATTTCTTGTATCGTTTTTTCCATTACATTGGCCATCTCTTTTAAGTAGCCCTTTAAATGTGGCTGTTCCAATCCCGCTTCAATAAATTGCAGGCCATTAAAAATACCATAAAGCGATTGACCAACACCTTCATGGAGCTCTATGGCAATACGCTTAATCTCATCCTCTTGAGATTGAATAATGTACGAGCTAATTTTTTCTGCTTCAGGGAATCGTCCCATTTGAACCCTCCTTTCCCCTTTATCGAAAAATCAGTTTATTTTCCGAATCAAATAATAGAGTCCGCTTTCCGTATCATAAGCAGACCAATCACGATCACTCTGACTAAAAGAACTAGTTAAAGGTACAGCAAAGAAATAATAGGTATCGAAATAGATGCGAAGGTGGGTTTTATCAGGGCACAGTTCCAGCTTCTTTATCTTTTTCTCTACCCATGGAGGCTGAGTTTCACTTTCCGCATCATGGATGGCTACTTCTACCTTTTCCGCTACGAACCCTTCTAAATC
>DASQIV010000004.1:0-9119 GCA_035631415.1 Pseudoneobacillus sp.
AACATGCTTTTCGCCTCTCAAGCTAACAAATTATACTATTATTATTTTAAACAAAGTTTAATCGAATGGGAATGGAAGTATTTATCACTTTTTCATTATCATTTTCTAATTTTTTTGTTATCTTTAATTTACAAAGAATAAAGAAAAGAGTGTAGCAAAATGGAATATTCTATCCTACCTTTAAGTGAAGATGCTATTCTTATACAGTTTGGTAATAATAATCAAAATTTAAAAGCAAAAATTCAAGAAATTAAAAAAGTCATTTATACACTGCAAACCTTTCCATTTAATGGTTTTAGGGAAGTAGTACCAGCCTATAATACAATTACAGTTTATTATGATCCATTTATTATAAATGATATTTTCCCATTTCAAACAGTAAAAAAACAACTTGAAACCATTCTTCAATCCTCTAATTATGTTAATAAAGAGCAAAGCCGTATTTTTGAAATACCTGTTTGCTATGAGGATGAATTTTCTCCAGACATAAATGAACTAGCGGCAAGTAAGGAATTAACAGTTGATGAAGTGATTCATTTGCATACAAATGTCATTTATGATGTTGTTTTTATCGGATTTTCACCCGGGTTTCCTTTTTTATCTGGACTTGATGAAAAGCTATTTTTCCCAAGAAAAACATCTCCTAGACTGAAAGTAGTCCAAGGCTCAGTCGGTATTGCGGGAAAACAAACTGGCATTTATCCGTTAGACTCACCTGGTGGATGGCAAATAATCGGTCGAACACCAGTCAAACTATTTAATTTTCATCATAAAATCCCTACACTATTTCAAGCGGGAGACCAAATTAAATTTTATCCCATTACAAATAAAGAATACTTTCAGTGGGAGGAAAAACCATGGGAGTAATCGTACAAAAACCAGGGCTACTTTCGACCATACAAGACTTAGGAAGATATGGTTATCAACGAGATGGAATTATGGTATCTGGCGTAATGGACACATTTTCTATGAAGCTAGCAAATATTCTAGTAGGAAATGAGGAAAAAGAAGCTGTACTTGAAGTAACTTTAATTGGACCATCTCTTACCTTTATGGTTGATTCTATTATTTCAATATGTGGAGGGAATATATCACCTACCATAAACAAAGTTCCTGTCTCTATGTATAAACCATTAATAGTAAAAAAAGGAGAAACATTAGAATTTGGTGCCGTTCAATATGGTAGTCGTAGCTATATTGCTTTTAAGGAAGGCATCAACGTTGAAAAGGTACTAGGAAGTAAAAGTACTTGTCTCCCTGCAACATTTGGTGGATTGGATGGAAGAGCATTATTAAAAGGAGATGTCCTTCCCGTTCAAAATATATCTCTTCATTCAGTGGAAAATTTAAATTGGCGATTATCACCTTATTTTCAACAATTACTATTCAATGGAGAATCGATTCGATTTATTAAAGGGCTTCAATCTCATCTATTTACTAGAGAAAGCCTAGAGACTTTCGAAAAGGCTACTTACGTTCTTACAAAAGACTCAAACAGAATGGGCTTTCGTTTTCAAGGTACAGAATTACGCCTTTCTATTAAACAAGAAATAGTAACTGAAGGAGTGGCTTTTGGCTCTGTTCAAGTTCCATCAAATGGACAACCCATAATTCTTATGGCTGATAGACAAACAACTGGTGGTTATCCTAAAATTGCCCAAATCATTTCAGTTGATTTACCTAGATTAGCTCAACTTAAAACAGGAGAATCAATTACCTTTACTGAAGTTACTTTATTTGAGGCACAACAATTGGCCTTACAACAACAGAAAGAATTTAGCATTCTCAAAAAAATAATAATAGATAAATGGAGAGTGAGTGGATTTTAATGCTTAAAGTAGATTTGAATTCAGACTTAGGAGAAAGTTTTGGTGCTTTTAGAGTTGGCAACGATGAAGAAATGATGAAGTATATTACTTCTGCAAATATTGCTTGCGGCTATCATGCAGGAGACCCTCTAACGATGGAGAAAACAGTAAAGTTAGCATTAAAGCATGGGGTCAAAATTGGTGCTCACCCTGGTTTACCCGATTTATTAGGATTTGGCCGACGGGAAATGAACTTATCTGCACATGAAGTTTATACAATGGTTTTGTATCAAATCGGTGCACTACATGCATTTGTAAAGGCATATGATACTAAATTGCACCATGTTAAGCCCCACGGAGCGCTATACAATATGTGTGCAGTTAAACCTCATTTAGCTGACGCAGTGGCAAAAGCCGTCTATGATTATGACCCTACTTTAACCCTGTATGGACTTGCTAACAGTGAGCTAATTTCATCTGGTAAAAAATATGGATTAAAGGTAGCGCAAGAAGTATTTGCCGACCGCACCTATCAAATTGATGGAACTTTAACACCTAGAACTGAAAAAGAAGCTTTAATCCTAGATGAAAAACTTGCTATCTCGCAAACTATCCAAATGGTTAAAGAAAAACGTGTCAAGACATTAAATGGCGATGTGATTCCAATTGTTGCCGACACGATTTGTTTGCATGGTGATGGAGCACATGCAGTTGAATTTGCCCAAACAATCCGGTCAGCATTTGAAAGAGAAGGAATTAATGTAAGGTAATAAGAGGTTTAAGTTATTAAGAATAATGGACAATATTGATATCCTTTTATGTGAGTTTTGTCTTTACAACCCTCTTTTTTACTTTTTCCTAGTTAAAGGAAGGAGAAATGGCTTTATAAAAGTCATTTCTCCTACAAGCACTAATCCTATTTAACTTTTCTTGAAAATTGGATCGCTTCTATCATTTCTTTGATTCCATCCAAATCGTCCTCATGGAATAAATCGACAATCCGACTCCCCACTACAACCCCATCACAATGTTGGCTCAATTCTCTTACCTGCCCTGGGCTTGATACACCAAATCCTGCTACTACTGGCTTGTTACTTATCTCTTTTACTTCCTCTAAAAAGTTTAAAAGAGTTTGATCAAATACATTCCGTGCTCCTGTTATACCTTTGACCGTAACAGTATACAGAAAACCTCGGCCCCTCTCAGCAATTTTACGGATTCTGTCAATCGGAGTCACCATTGTAACCAGCCTAATTAGCTCTATCCCGTTCGCTTCAAGCTTGGGTGCTATAATCTCTTCTTCCTCAATTGGTAAATCAGGAATGATACAGCCATCCACTCCTGCATCCTTTATATCTAGAACAAATCGGTCAATTCCATACGCTAAAATAGGATTCATATAAGTCATGATAACGAGTGGAATTTGGATAGTTGACCGTATCTTTGATAGTTTTTCAAGCACACCCATTAAAGTTGTGCCAGCTTGCAACGCACGTATTCCCGCTTTTTGAATCGTTGGACCATCCGCGACAGGATCTGAGAAAGGAATTCCAATTTCAATAGCGGAAGCACCTAATTGTTCTAAAAAAGTAAGCCTTTCTTCTAAAACCTCTAATCCACCATCACCGGCCATGATATAAGGAACAAAAAGTTTTTGACCTTTAGAAATTCGTTCTGAAAATTGCTGTTCGATTCGGTTCATTCTCCTACTCCCCCTTCAATTTTTCTCTTATGGTGTGAACATCTTTATCACCACGTCCTGACAAACAGATAACTAGACTGTCTAATCCACTCATTTTTGCAGCAAGTTTAATCGCATAAGCAACTGCATGTGCACTTTCAAGTGCGGGTATGATTCCTTCCAATTTTGCTAAAAGTTGAAAGGATTCAAGTGCTTCATCATCAGTTATAGATTCATATTTTACTCTACCAATATCTTTTAAAAAGCAATGCTCCGGGCCAACTCCAGGGTAATCTAAACCCGCTGAGATGGAATGTGCTTCTTGAATTTGCCCATGTTCATCTTGAAGAATATACATAAGTGCTCCGTGAAGAACTCCAGGCACACCTTTTGTTAATGATGCAGCTTGTTTATCTGTTTCGATGCCATGTCCTGCTGCTTCAACTCCGTATAATTGAACTGTTTCGTCCTCTATGAAAGGATAAAACATTCCCATTGCATTGCTACCTCCTCCGATACAAGCAACTACTGCATCGGGAAGTTTATCATTTTTTTCCAAAAACTGCCTTCTAGTCTCTTTTCCTATTACACTTTGAAAATCCCGGACCATCATCGGAAAAGGATGAGGTCCCATGACAGAACCTAATAAATAATGTGTATCTTCCACATTGGACACCCAGTAACGAAGCGCTTCATTAACGGCATCCTTTAAGGTCGCACTACCGGATTCGACACGAACTACTTTTGCACCTAATAATTCCATTCGAAAGACATTTAGTTCTTGTCTTCGGACATCCTCTGCACCCATAAAAACAACACATTCTAGGTTTAATAATGCACAAACTGTTGCTGTTGCCACTCCATGTTGTCCAGCACCTGTTTCTGCGACAATTTTTCGTTTGCCCATTCTTAATGCTAAAAGAGCCTGCCCAATGGTATTGTTTATCTTATGAGCCCCAGTATGATTCAAATCCTCCCGTTTTAAATAGATCTTTGCCCCCTTCGCGTAATTTGTTAAATTCTCTGCAAAATAGAGCGGTGTCTCACGACCAACATAATCCTTTAATAATTTTTCCATTTCCTCATAAAAGGAAGGGTCTTTTTTTACTATTTCGTAAGCTTCCTCTAACTCTGTAATAGCTTGAACAAGAGTTTCTGGTACATATTTGCCTCCATAAACACCATAATGCCCCTTCTCATCTGGAAGTGTGTAAGTTGTCATTTTCATTTCCCCCTGCTTTCACTTTTTCTATAAATAATTTGATTTTCTTCATGTCCTTAAATCCATTTGTTTCTACACCACTACTTACATCGACCATAAAAGGATTGACTAGTTCTGTTGCTTCTTGAACGTTTTCAAGTGTTAAGCCACCCGCTAGAATCAACCTATCCTTTTGGAATTCTTGGTTTGCGAGAAGTTGCCAATCAAAGGTGGTACCGTTTCCACCTCGATACTTTCCAAATGGACTGTCTAACAAAATATACTCACAATCATAATGATTGATTTTCTGAATATCGTTTTCAGATGCAATTTGAATTGCCTTAATGATTGGTAAATCTAATTTTTTACAAAAATCAGGAGATTCGTCTCCATGAAGCTGAACGTGGGTTAATCCCACTTCTTCAAAAATGGCTTCCAAATTCTCTTTCGTTTCATTTACAAAAACACCAATTTTTAAAATATTACTTGGTAGTGCTGCAGCAATCTCTTTTGCTTGTTCCCGACTAATTCTTCGTTTACTTTCTGCAAATACAAGGCCGATTGCATCTGCCCCTGCTTTTACAGCAAATTGCGCCGTTTGTCTATCTTGAACACCACATATCTTTACTTTCACTTGATTGCCCCCTTTGCGAACGGGACGATCAACTCTTTAAAACTTTGTGATAAAGATTTACTTTTCATTAGAGATTCGCCGACTAAAATCCCTTTTGCACCAGCATCTCTAACCCGTTCGGCGTCATACTTATTAAAAATTCCACTCTCACTAATCACAAATGCACCAGTGGGTTGGATAAGAGGGAGTAATCTTTCTGTTGCCTCTAAATCAACTTCAAAGGTTTTTAAATTACGGTTATTAATGCCAATCAATCGTGGGTTTACCTTCAGAGCTTTCTCTAAATCTTCTTCATCATGTACTTCAATTAAAACCTCTAAGTTTAGAAGCTTTGCATATTGATATAATTTTTCTAATTCTATGACACTTAAAGCTGCTGCAATAAGTAAAATGATATTGGCACCATATTTTTTTGCTATTTCAATTTGAATGGTGTCAATAATAAAATCCTTACAAAGTATGGGTAAATCTACAGCATTTCGTACAGCTTTTAGGTCTTGAAATGATCCTTTAAAAAAGGTTGAATCCGTTAAGACAGAAATGGCTGCTGCTCCATTTTGTTCATAAAGTTTAGCTTGATGAGCTGGGTCTACGCCGATATTAATATCTCCTTTTGATGGTGAGGCCCGTTTAAACTCGGCAATCACAGTTAATTCATTTGCTTTTTCTATATGCTTGATTAATGAAAAAAGGTTCTCCCTGTTGGAGCTAATCGGAACCTGGTTTATTTCCTTTAGTCCTAACAATTCCTTCCGTTTTTCCGCTATGATTCGATCTAAAATCGTTTCCATGTTAAACAACCTCTCTTTGGTATTTTCGAGTTTTTTCGATTAACTTTACTAGCTTTTCATAGGCTGCACCCGAATCAATGCTCTCTTCTGCCTTTTTAATTCCTTCTGAAATACTTCCAACCACACCAGAAGTAAAAATGGCTAATCCTGCATTTAAAAGAACCGTATCACGAAAGGCGCCTTTTTCCCCTTTTAAAACGCGTATTAGGATATCGGCATTCATTTTTGAATCTCCTCCTTTGATGGCTATATTTGGATAACAGCTAAAACCAAGTTCTTCTGGATGTATCTTTATTCTTGATAATTCTCCTTTATCCAAAAGGATTAAATGATTTTCACCAGCCAAAGAAGCTTCATCAAGATATCCTGCTCCATTCAATACTAATGCTCGCTTTCTGCCAAGCTTTTTCAAGACTTCGGCAAAAACCTCTAAATAATCTCGGCGATAAATCCCTAATAATTGAGTCTCTAATTCAACTGGATTGGTTAATGGACCAATTAAATTAAAGATGGTTGGAATTTGCAGCTCACGTCTAACTTTCATCACTCTCTTTAATCTTGGATGAACATTCGGTGCAAATAAGAACGCAATCCCAATTTCCTCTAAAAGCTCTTCAGCAATTGGAGCGGGTAAAGATAACTCTACCCCTAATTGCTCTAAAACATCTGCACTTCCCGTTTTACTTGAGATACTTCGATTACCATGTTTGGCAACAGGAATTCCACACCCTGCAATCACAAAAGCCGAAGTTGTACTTACATTAAAGCTGGAAGACCCATCTCCTCCTGTTCCACAATTATCGATTACCTTAGAAAACTTTCGCTGGAACGGAACTGTGTTACTTCTGATTGCTTTTACTAAACCAGCTATTTCGTCTACCGTTTCCCCTTTCGTTTTTAAAGCAATAATAAACGCTGCAATCTCACTATCAGATATTTGTTCATTTTCAAGAATTTCTTGGACAGCAATTATCATTTCATCCTCTGAAAATGACTCTCTATTAGCTAATCGTTGAAGATACTCTTTCATTTTGATTTTCCTCCTTAATTTCTTTTAAAAAATTAATAAGCAATTGTTTTCCATATTTAGTTCCTATTGATTCCGGATGAAATTGCATCCCATAAACCGGATATTGTCTATGCTTTATCGCCATAATTTCATTATCATTCATCGAGGTTGCAAGTGTTTCAAAGGTAGGTGGAAGACTATCTTTGTGAATAACCAATGAATGATATCTCATTACTTCTAATGGTTGGGTTAAATAAGCAAATAACCCCTTTCCTTTATGGGTAATATTTGAGGTTTTTCCATGCATGACTTGTTTAGCTTTTGTAATGGTTGCTCCAAATGCATAACCGATTGCCTGGTGCCCTAAACAAATGCCTAGTATCGGCGTTGTTTGAAAAAAGGATTTAATTAGCTGAATCGTTTCCTGGATTTCTTCGGGATTTCCTGGTCCAGGGGAGAGGATGATCGCCTTTGGTCTAAACTCTTCTATCTCTTTTAAACCAATCTTGTCGTATCTAACCACATGAATGTCCTCTCCAAGTTCCCCTAATAATTGATAGAGATTATAAGTAAACGAATCATAGTGATCAATGAGAATTATCATGACTTTTCCTCCAAAAAGGCTTTTAATTTATTTAGAGTTTCTTGATATTCTTGTTCAGGGTTGGAATCATACACAATTCCTGCTCCAGCCTGAATATAGGCAGCACCTTTTTTCAAAATCATAGTCCGGATGGTTAAAGCAAAATCAATATCACCATTAACAGAAAGATATCCTACAGCACCTGAATAGACACCTCTTTTAGACTTTTCGAGCTCATTAATAATTTCCATTGCTCTGATTTTAGGCGCTCCGGAAACTGTTCCAGCCGGTAAACAGGATACAAGGGCATCCAGTGCAGTAAAAGGTTCCTGTAGCTTTCCACTTACTTCTGAGACTAGGTGCATTACATATCTATATTTCTCAACTTCCATATATTTTTCGAGCGTAACGGAACCAAACTTACATATTTTTCCTAGATCGTTTCTTCCTAAATCGACAAGCATTTTGTGCTCAGCAAGCTCTTTTTCATCTTGTAATAAATCCTTTTCAATTTCCAAATCCTCATTTATAGTCAATCCTCTCGGTTTCGTACCAGCAATAGGATTGGTTACTACCATTTCTCCTTTTACCTTAATTAAGCTTTCTGGAGAGGTTCCCACAACAACAGCCTCACCTAAATCGATAAAGTACATATAAGGGGATGGATTTTTTATTCTTAATTTTCGATAATAATCAAATGGATTTCCTTGAAAATTCGCTTTCATTCGATGTGACAACACCACCTGAAAGATATCACCTTTTTGAATATACTCTTTCGCAGATTCCACTTTTTTTATAAATTCATCCTTAGATACTTCTGAAGTAAACGTTGAAAAACTGACTTGAGACTCATTCTTTTGTACTCGCTCCGACATCATTCCTTTTTTTAGCTGTTGAATACGATTCTTTAAATCCTCCATTTTGGTATCTTTCGTTAACGGAAAGCCGATAAGATGAATTTTCTGTTCAAGATGATCAAACACGATGATTACCTCATAGAACATCAAGTGGAGATCGGGCATTTGTATTTCATCTGATAAAATGGGGCCAATATCTTCAAATTGTCTTACAATATCATAGCTAACATATCCAATTCCTCCTCCTGTAAATGGAATGCCCTTGATTCTTATATCTTGTCTGAAGGGTAGTAAATCTTTTAGCATTGTAATTGGATTTTCATTAAAATCTTCACGTCTGCCATCACAAAATAAAAGGCTACATCCTTGATCTGTTCCCACTAATTCAAATAATGGGTTGGAGCCCATAAAGGAAAATCGCCCTGAGTCTTGATGTTTTGATGCACTTTCTAATAAAAATTTTTTATCGCCAAACATTCTTTGAAAAAGAGAAATAGGTGTAAACGTATCTCCGTCTATTGTTTCAATAATGAATTCAGCATGTTGTATCGATTT
>DASQIV010000005.1:0-3245 GCA_035631415.1 Pseudoneobacillus sp.
GAAACAGGTCGAATCATGTTAAAAATGGTACTATCCTATTAGAATCTCCTACTTTTATATCAAATCCTATAAAAAAGGTTTTAATCTTTTTCTAATAGGTTAAATAACTAGTACCCGAGGACAAGCGTTCTTCGAGGTAGAAGTTCAAAATTTAAAGGAGGAGATTTTCATATGTATCGTGTATTTGTCGTAGAAAATGGTGTACAAGCAACAGAAAAAATCTCGACTCTTGTAAATGAAGGATTTTCGAAGGAACAAATTTATTTATTTGCCCATGATGAAAACCGTTCCGAGCATTTATCTGAAGCTACAAATACCAATGAGGTCGGCGTAGAAGAACAAGGTGTTTTCGGTGCTGTTGGTAACCTATTTAAAGATCGTGGCGATGAGCTGCGCTCCAAATTCGAGTCACTAGGATTATCGAATATGGAAGCTGAAAAATATGAAGAAGAGTTAGATAGAGGTAAAGTTGTCTTAATTGGGGCGACCCACTAAATAGAAAAAACGAGGCAGCCACACTAGTGGTTGCCTCGTTTTTCTTTAATGTCTAAATGTCTCTAACCTAATATTTTTTGATAAATCGTCTTTGCTTGAGTAAGATCCTTCGTACCATGGATCAGCGCTCGCCCATCTTGAAAAATCACTATACGGTTTTCTGGCCATTCTACGGATAATAGATAAGGATTGCCCTTTACTTCATACCCTAGTCTTTTTAATTGCTCAGCTAATTCACTTAAAACAAGGTTTTGTTGTTTTGGTGGTCGAATTTGAACCGTATCTCGACCACAAAGAACGGTTGTTTTCGTTTGATTTTCCAACTCTAAGTACGGATAGGTAGGCTGTTCCCCACAGGATAGACAATGCTGTTTTTTAGCCCTCGACATTTTCATAGAGTTGTATTGATTTCTCCAAACATCGAAGCTTACAAAGGATGCTCTGACTGCTTCCCAATCCTCTACTAATATCTTTAGTGCTTCTGCAGATTGATGAGCAATCACCATTTGAACAGTTGGTCCAATAATTCCTCCCGTATCACAGGTCATTCCTTGAATCGGAATCGATTGTAGTAGACAGTTCAAGCAAGGTGTCTTTCCCGGAATAATCGTAAAGCTCATTCCAAAGCTACCCACACAAGCCCCATATATCCATGGTATTTTATATTTTTGCGACAAATCATTGATCATCATTCGCGTTTCAAAATTATCCGTTGCGTCTATGATTAAATCAATCTCATTTATAAGCTCTTCTAGCATCTCGACATTCGCATCGCCAATAATGGGCCGAATATCTACCGATGAGTCAATCGCTCTTAACCTTTTAAACGCAGCCGCCGCTTTTGGTAGTTTCTCTATTACGTCCTCTTCTGTATATAGCTGCTGCCTTTGGAGATTACTAGCTTCTACATAATCACGATCAATAATTGTTAATTTTCCAACTCCTGCTCGAGTCAGAACTTCAGCATTCCCTGATCCAAGGGCACCTGCACCAATTAATAGCACATGCTTGGCCCTGATTTTTGCTTGTCCTTCTTTTCCAATCGGTGGAAAAAGCTCTTGTCTTGAATAACGATCTTGCAACTTTTAGCCCTCCCCCTTGGTTTCTAACGATCAACCACCGCTCACTGGTGGGATAAAAGCAATCGTATCGCCTTCTTGAATGATGTCATCGTCAGAAGTAAATTCTTCATTAATGGCTGTCATCACCGTATCAAGTTTTTGAAAACCAAACTTCGTCATGATTTCTTCTTTCAGCTCGGCAACTGTCTTTCCATCTACCTGCATTTCGATGGATTCACTTCCTGCTACATCGCGTAAATGGGCAAAAAATAAAATTTTATTCATCGAGATCGCCCTCCTCCGGTTGTCCGCTTGGGTAGGAAACGGTTTCTAACTGATTCCCAATCCATTCTTGGCCATCTTCCCAATGTTCCTTTTTCCAGATAGGGACAATTTCCTTAATTCGTTCAATAGCGTAACGATTCGCCTCATAAGAATCTGCACGATGTGGGGTTGAAACAGCGATGACAACAGCTATATCCGTAATGTCTAGCTTTCCAACTCGATGCGTAATCGCCACTTTTGAGCCTTGCCAACGCTCTTCAATTTCTGCCCCAATTTGAGCCAACTTTTTGACCGCCATGGATTCATAAGCTTCGTAGACTAAATAAAGAGTCTTTTTTCCATGTGTCAATTCTCTTACCGTTCCAATAAAGGTGGTAATCGCTCCCGCTTCACGCTGAACCACCTTATCAATCACTGACTGCGTATTAATCGGCTCTTTCGATATTTCATATAGGTTCATGTTTTCACCCGTTTTCTTAAAAAATTATCTCTGTTCAACTTGTCAGTTGATATTTGCTCCAATCAACATTGTGTAATAGCAACAATAAGCATTAACAATTATACAATGAAAATTGGCTCTGCATTTTCTACGACAGCATATCCACCGATTTGGTCGACTTTCTTTTTAAATTCCTCTGACTGAATCACATTTACTAAAAGTTGTCCTTGTGCGCTTTCATAAAAAGCCTTTGTCATGACTAAGTCGTATTCTTCATCGGCGACAGGAATAAAGGTTAAATCCATTGCTTTCGCAGCTGGATAAATTCCTAATCCTACTGCATTATCACTGTTTTTCACTTCGGCTGCAACACTTAAGTGCGAAAACATTTCACGCTGATAACCAATAATATCAGCTGAAGTTAGATTCGTCTCTTTTATTAATTTATCAAAAAGAACTCTTGTCCCTGCTCCTTTTTGACGATTCACAAAATGAGCCCCTTTTTCAGCGATATCTCGAACCGTTTCAATATTTAATGGATTTCCATTTGGTAAAAACCAGCCTTGCTTTCTTTTTAAAAAAGGATATAGAACGATCTCTTGTCCAGCTAAAAATCGCTCGACATATGGTAAATTATACTGATTTGTTTCTGGGTCTAGTAAATGAACTCCCGCAATATGGGCTTCCCCTTTTTTAATGGCCATTAATCCGGCCATACTGCCGACATGCGAGGATATTATTTTACTGTGGAGATTCTCCTTTTTAAGTTGTACTGATAGTAAGTCGATGGTTAAATCATGACTGCCATTAAATACAATCGCTTGGCTAATTTCTTCAACCGGTTTAAATAATTCGACTTCTACCAGTTCACCCTGTTCATAGCCACTATTTCCTGGTGGTATCACTAATAATCCATCTGCTCGGTCAAGTGACATGGTGACACCAGCTGCTCTTGTAAGTGGATT
>DASQIV010000006.1:0-3374 GCA_035631415.1 Pseudoneobacillus sp.
GATTTACTTTCTAAATCTTTAACGCTTTCAATGTTTAATAATCCTTTTAAATCAATTAGTAAATCCTCTTTACGTTTCATAACTTCTTCTTGCCAATTAACCAATGTTCTTCACCTCTGCTTTTATTTTTTCATTCTAGTCATTCAAACAAACAACTTGTCTCATTTCTTCATTATACTATTTTAGCTTAAGTGAAAAGAGGTGAAAAAATGAGTAATGTATCCATTCCAAGACCTCCTGATGTTGTAACAATCCTTTGGCAAAGAAACCCGCTGCAACCCCTATCTCCCCGTACAGTAGTCCAAGCAGCAGTCATTGGGAACGCTGACCCATGTAGCTCATTCTTAAGAAATGGACAACGATATGCTTGTGCGAAAGAATGTCTTTTGGAAAATGACTTTACTAAAGTATTTGAAGAAAGATTTGGTGTATTTGGGTTATCTGTATTCGTAAAAGATTCCTAGAATCAAGAGAAGAAAGGACAAAGCACGATTGGTGCCTTGTCCTTTCTTTCCTCACGGCAGCTATAAAATCTTACTTAAAAACGCTTTTGTACGATCATGCTGTGGATTTTCAAATAATTGTTTTGGTTCATTCTCTTCCACAATATAGCCGCTATCCATAAAAATAACTCTGTCTCCAACCTCACGTGCAAAGCCCATTTCGTGAGTTACGACCACCATAGTCATTCCCTCTCTTGCCAGCTGCTTCATAACCTCAAGAACCTCTCCTACCATTTCAGGATCAAGTGCTGAGGTCGGCTCGTCAAATAACATGATTTTCGGCTCCATCGCAAGGGCTCGTGCGATAGCGACACGCTGCTTTTGCCCACCTGATAAAGAGTTTGGATACACATTTGCCTTTTCTTCTAACCCTACTTTCTTTAATAACTGCATACCTTTTTCTTTACTCAATTCGGCCCCCGCCTTACGAACCTTTAAAGGAGCTAGCATAATATTTTCTAACACGGTCATGTGTGGAAATAAATGAAAATGCTGAAATACCATCCCAACTTCTGTTCTCACTTTATTAATATCCGTTTTTTTATCAGCAACATCAATTCCTTCAATAAAAACATGCCCATCTGTGATCGTTTCAAGCTGATTAATACAGCGGAGAAACGTAGATTTCCCAGAACCTGATGGACCAATGACAACGACAACCTCTTGTGGCTGAATCGATAAATTAATATCTTTTAAAACTTCATGATTTCCAAATGACTTTTTCAAATTATCTACTTTAATCATTCTGTTGCAAGCCTTCTTTCAAGACGATTTAGAATGAAGCTTAATGTAAGAGTTAAAATTAAATAAATGACCGCAGCTGTTAAATAGGGCTCCCACACACGGAAATATTGGCCCTGAATATTACGAACCCAGTACATTAATTCAGGTGCAACAACGATTGATGCTAACGATGAATCCTTAATTAATACGATAAACTCATTTCCTAGTGGCGGTATCATTCTTTTAAATGCCTGTGGTAAAATAACATACCTCATCGCTTGTACATGAGTCATTCCTAATGAACGGGCTGCTTCCATTTGGCCTTTATCAATGGATTGAATTCCTGCTCGGAAAATTTCAGCAATATAAGCTGCTGCATTTAACGATAAAGCAATAATTGCAGCTGCGATTGCATTTGTCCCGTTTATAAAGAAAGGAACAACAGCAAAATGAATGAGGAGAATCTGAACGAGTAATGGTGTACCACGGAAAAAGGTGATATACCATTTAAAGGGTAATGCTAAAAGTCTATTTCTCATCATATTGCCTAAACCAATAAATAATCCTAAGACCGTACCTATGACAATCCCTGCTAATGACAGGCCTACAGTCAGTAACGTTCCCTTCAACAAAAACGGTGCATATTCTATAATGATGTCGAAGCGAAAGTCCATAATATACCCCCTATAAGAAAAGCGCAAGCGCCTTGGTTAGCCCCGACAAGCAAATGTTCTCAAGCATAGGAAGTCCGACTTTTGACTTCCTATGCTTGAGGTTATTTGACCAAGGAAGAAATGGTTTTTCTTCTTCCCTCGAGGGGCTAGGCGCTGGAGCTAGACAATTTTCAAAGTCCAAGAAATTTAAACTTTCATACCTTAAAAAAATTGCGTATGTCTATTGCTAGATATACGCAACTTTTCTTCAAATTAGATTATTGTTTATCTTGCTCTGCTTTAATGGTGTCTAAATCAGGCTCTTGACCGAACCATTTTTTATAAATATCAGTATAAGTTCCATCTTCAAAAACCTTCTTAATCGCTTTATCAAAATCAGCTTTTAAAGCACTACCTTTTGGAAACATTAACCCATAGAATTCTGCAGAGAATGTACCACTATCAGTCAAAACTTCTAGCTTTTGATCTGGATTATTTGCTGCATAGGATTCAACAACACCATTATCAGCCACTACTGCATCTGCTCCACCACTAGTTAACTCTAAGATTGCTAAATTATTATTCTCAAACTTTTTAATATCCTTATTATTTTTCCCTAAAAGTTCCTCTACAACCTCTTGGCCAGTTGTACCATTTTGGACAGCAACCGTTTTACCTTTAAGGTCTTCTGCACTCTTAATATCACTGCCTTTAGGAACTAGAATCTTATTGGTTGAAAGAAAATAAGGAAGTGAGAAATCATAAGATTGTTTGCGTTCATCATTTATTGTGATAGATGAAATAGCAACATCCGCTAGTTTCCCTTCAATTTCAACAAAAATTGGGTCCCAACCAACATGAACAAGCTCCATTTTATAGCCTGCTTCTTTTACCACAGCTTTAATAAAATCTGCATCAAAGCCAACAATCTTATCTTTGTCCATATATTCAAAAGGTGCATAAGCTGCATCTGTTACGACTCTTAACGTTTTCTTGTTATCATCACCAGAGCCATTCTTTCCTTCATCTGTACTCACCTTACTCGTCCCACAAGCAGATAAAATCAACGTAAAAGCAGTCAACATGATGAACATTAAAACTGACAATCTTTTCATACTCTTCCCCCTGTTTTTTGAATAGATTTTCTTTACGGAAAATTCTGTCTTTTTATAAGTATAAATAAATCCTGTCAACATGTAAATGATAAAAATTTAATGTTAATATTATCCAATTATATGATTTTAATTTCTAATCTATAACTATTTTTTCTTCATTGTGAACGACGTTATATATATATTTTCCAATAAAAAAGCAGCACTTGACGAGTTTTAGGTCAAGGCTGCTTCTATACATAAAAAACACTAAATTAGTATAATAATTTCCCATTCTGAATTTTGATATCACCATAAGAAAGTAGCTCAAGTTTCTTCCAAACAGCTTGCTTCTCACCTTCAACTTGTGAAATAATTTGGTCTTTATAAATCTTGTATGGAAT
>DASQIV010000007.1:0-4186 GCA_035631415.1 Pseudoneobacillus sp.
ATATCATTCCAATAAGGTATAGAAAAGGCTTTACCAAAAGCTTTTACTTTTTCGCTAGCATGAAATGGTCAAAAAACGTCTTCTACACCTGTTGCAGAAATGCCCTTTTATATTTATTATTCCAATTCTAATGATAATAAATAAATTCTACTTTTTAGCTGTCTTTAGAACTTTTTTAAAAGTAATTGAAAAAAGAGCCGCTAACACAAATGTGATAACGGCAATTGTGAGACTTCATTTTCATTTTAACCGAACGTTCAATAAGGCAATAAGACTTGAGTAACTTTACCTAATTATAAAATAAGTATATCATATTTGTTCCTTATGCTCAAACAACCTAATATGAATGGGATTAATGATTTCTAGTAGCAATTAAATCGGTAATCTCATTTAAAATAACGGTATGAAGTCCGCTTTCTTCTAAATATCTTTTTGCTTCGTTTACATGATTCGTTAACGCTTGTCTAGCACCTGCGATTGTAAGTAGCGCAGGGTAAGTGCTTTTTTGATTTGTTTGATCACTACCAACTGGTTTACCAATAATCTCTTGGTCTCCTTCAAGGTCTAAAATATCATCCTGTATTTGGAATGCAAGGCCGAGGTTATGAGCAAAAAGAGATAAACATTTTTTTTGCTGCTCAGTTGCATCTGATAAAATGGCACCAGCAAGCACACTAAATGCTAATAGTTTGCCCGTTTTATGGATATGAACATATTCTAGATCCTTTAACTCCAGGCTTTTCCCTTCAGCTTCCATGTCAGCCACTTGTCCACCGACCATACCTTCAGCACCTGCAGCTTTAGATAATTCTAAGATTAGCTCCATTTTTTTATCCATGGATACTAGATCATTATGCATATCGGCAATCATCTGAAAGCTGTAGGTTAATAAAGCATCTCCAGCAAGGACTGCCATAGCCTCCCCGAAAACTTTATGATTGGTCGGTTTTCCTCTTCTGAGATCATCATCATCCATACATGGTAAATCGTCATGAATAAGCGAATAGGTATGTATCATTTCAATCGCAATCGCTGTATTTAAGCCTAGCATCGAATTCTGTTTAAACGCATCAATGGTTGCAAAAACCAGTAAGGGTCTTATTCTTTTACCCCCAGCTTCTAAAGAATATTGCATGGCTTCTTTCAATATTTGCGGAGAGTTCAATAATTTTATTTTTTGTTTTAATTCTTCTTCTAAAATGGAGATATGTTTTTTGGAGAATTCAGGTAAGTACAATGCTGCCACTATGATTATTCCTCCTCGCGAACTGTGAACGGAATTGTCCGCCCATCCTCCGTTAACATTTGTGCTAATTGGTCTTCTACATATTTCAGTTTATCTTGGCAGAGCTTTGAAAGGTTCATCCCTTCTTTGTAGATCTCAATCGCTTCTTCAAGCGGTACGTCGCCTTCTTCTAAACGCTCAACTATAACTTCTAATTTTTGAATAGCATCCTCAAAGGTAAGAGTGGTTGTTTTTTCAGTCAATTTTATCACTACTTTCTACATTTATTACTTGGCAATCCATTTTCCCATTGCTTAATTGAATATTAATAACATCTTTTGGTTTAACCTGTTCAACTCTTTTTATTAATTGTTGATTTTCTGTATAAGCCAGACTATATCCCCTATCCATTATTTTTAATGGACTAAGGGCATCTAAGGTAGTAATAACATTTTGAAATTGTTGCTGCTTATGTTGATGAATTCTTAAAGTTGCTCGAATTAATCTTTTTTGTGTTTGTGTAAATGATTCTTTTTCCTTATCCAAAAGCTGTTTAGGATGACTGCGATTTAACCTTTTTAACATAAGAGTAAGCTCTTCGCTTTTTTGAACAGTGTAGCTCCTTGTTCCTTTTGTTAATCGATCTGTAAGTCGGTCCACTTGTTCTAATCTTTGCTCATATAATCGTTTAGGATAACGAAAGGCGTACGATTTTTGTATTCTTTCAATCCTTGCCTTTTGGAAGCTTAGCTTTTCTCTCATTGCTCTAAGTAACCGAGATTGGCGTTCTAAAACTTTTTCATGTAATTCACCGATATGCGGAACAGCCATTTCCGCTGCCCCTGTAGGTGTCGGTGCTCTTAGATCAGCAACAAAATCAGCAATGGTAAAATCCGTTTCATGACCCACTGCAGAAATAATCGGAATCGATGATGAGGAAATGGCTCTTGCCACTATTTCTTCATTAAATGGCCAAAGCTCCTCAATAGACCCGCCACCACGGCCGACGATTAGTACATCCATATTTGTTATGTCATTGGCTTTCTCAATCGCTTTAACAATCGATGGCGCGGCTTGTCCTCCTTGAACAAGAGCTGGCAAGATAAGAATTTCTGCAATCGGGTATCTCCTCTTTAAGGTCGTTAAAATATCTCTTATAGCAGCACCCGTAGGAGAAGTAATAATACCAATTTTCTTTGGAAAAAGGGGCAACTTTTTCTTCGCACTTTGTAAAAATAGGCCTTCGCTTTCCAGTTTCTTTTTCAATTGTTCATAGGCTAGAAAAAGGTCACCAATACCATCAGGCTGCATTTCTTTAATATAAATCTGATACTGTCCACTTGATTCAAAAAGAGAGATATCTCCCCTAATTAACACCTTCATTCCATTCTCGGGAGAAAATTTCATAAACTTATTGTTACTTGAAAACATAACTGCAAGTATTCGAGCTTTTTCATCCTTTAATGTGAAATACATATGTCCACTTGAATGTTGTTTGTAATTTGAAATTTCTCCTCTTACAAAAACGCCTTGTAAATGAGGGTCAGCATCAAATTTTCTTTTTATGTATTTTGTTAAAGCGTTCACAGTTAAATATCGCTGTTCAGACATATTTGAGGCTCCTCTACAAAAAAACTGTCCAAATCCAATACATACTTTTAAGTATGAAATTATGCATTGGATTAGGACATCTAGGAATATTATATTGAGTTATGAAGTGTATGCTTAACATGTTTAGCGGATTTTAACGTATTATACATTAACATAGTAATGGTCATCGGACCCACTCCGCCTGGAACTGGAGTAATATATCCTGCTTTCTCCTTCACCTCATCAAACGCAACATCTCCACATAACTTTCCTTCTTGATTTCGATTCATCCCTACATCAATAACAACTGCCCCTTCTTTTACATGATCAGCAGTAATTAAATCAACTTTACCAACCGCTGCAACTAAAATATCAGCTTGAGTAGTTATGGCTTTTAAATCTGATGTCTTAGAATGGCAATATGTAACCGTTGCATTTTCATTTAAAAATAGTTGTCCGGAAGGTTTACCTACAATATTACTTCTCCCTACTACAACGACATGCTTTCCACTAATGGGAATATTCATTTCCTCAAGCATGACCATTACACCATAAGGGGTACAAGGTAAAAACGAGTCCTGTCCAGTCATCATTCTACCGATATTAATTGGATGGAAACCATCAACATCTTTATCAGGAATAATCGTTTCTATCACTTTTTTTTCATTAATATGATTGGGTAAGGGTAACTGAACTAAAATACCGTGGATGGAGCTATCCTCATTTAGTTCCACTATCTTGGCTAATAATTCATCTTCGCTAATCGTAGCTGGAAATTCAATAAGAACAGAATGCATTCCGAGTTGTAAACAAGCTTTTTCTTTGCTTTTCACATAAGTTCTTGACGCAGGATTATTCCCCACTAAAATAACAGCTAATCCTGGAATAATATTTCTACTTTTTAAATCATGAACTTCCTTTGCAATTTCTTCCTGTTTTTTCTTAGCAATTTGTTTTCCATCAATAAGTTTAGCAGCCATCCTTCCATCCTCCCCTATTTTAAAAAAATCTTAAACAGCCCCATTATAGGCAAATGATTAATTTAACCATTTTCCTTGGAACAAGTCTATGTAGAGAAGCCAATCCTAAAGGTTTGTGAAGAATTAAGACATTTGTAGTTTAATTTTAGCTAGAACCCCGTTTATAAAACGACTTGATTGGTCATCACCATACATTTTTGCAATTTCTATTGCTTCATCAAGAATGACATTTACTGGTACTTCATCGGAACAGTATTTCATCTCGAATATGGCCATTCTTAGTAAACTACGATCAACATTTGCCAATCGCTCTAAAGTCCACTTTTCTAAATGCACCTTAATATTTTCATCGATTTCAGTTTGGTGCTCCATTACTCCAAATACTAATTTT
>DASQIV010000008.1:0-2252 GCA_035631415.1 Pseudoneobacillus sp.
CTTGTTGCTTATTTTTATTATATGGCATGTACATTCACTCCTTGTTGATTTATGTAAGGTTAAATTGTGCAGTGCAAAAAAAATTATTCAAGAATTATTTGTAAGAATAAAAATAGTGCTGATTAGCATCCTAACTTTGAGGAGGGATAACAATGACTAATAAAAATGATGGAAAAGACATGCGTAAAAACGCACCGAAACAATCTGGACAACCAGAACCTTTAAGCGGTTCAAAAAAGGTGAAAAATCGTAACCATACAAGACAAAAACATAATTCACACCATGATATGTAAAATAAAAAAGCTACAGGTATAGAATACCTGTAGCTTCCGATTAAACAGTTTGCGTCCCTATCTTTTGTAAAGCCTCCAAAATGAACTCTTCCTCTTCCAATTCTACGGTTCGAAGATCAATAAGAAGTTCATCGTTTTGAATTCGTGTTACAATAGCCGGTTTGTAATTAACTCGTAATTTTTTTGCGAGGGTAGCTGATGAAAAACTTTGATGCTTCACGGCTAGCACAATAGTTGGAAGTTCGACATCTGGCATAGTACCTCCCCCAACTTGACTTGTATCTTCCCTTAAAAAGACTTGATACTCAGGGGCTGTTTCCGAAAGCTTCATCATTAGGTTATGAGCTCTATCTCCTAACTCATCCTGATTCCATAACATATCACGGAGAGTAGGAATATTCATTCTTCCCTTCTCCCCTTTTAAATAGTCGAGTAAAGTTCCTTCTAACGCGGCTAAAGTCATCTTATCAACACGTAGAACACGCGCAAGTTGATGTTTTTTTAGGGTTTCTATCCATTCTTTTTTACCTGCAATAATCCCGGCTTGAGGCCCTCCTAATAGTTTATCTCCACTAAATGAAACAAGATCTGCTCCCATTTCAATCACTTTTTTAACAACCGGTTCATCACCTATTTTATGCTGCGTGAAATCATATAAAACGCCACTTCCTAAATCCTCGTAAAAAATGATATTTTCATGATTAGAAGCAAGGTTAACTAATTCATCACTTTCCACCATGTTTGTAAAACCAATCGTTTTAAAATTCGATGTATGAACTTTTAAAATCATTTTTGTATTTTCAGTAATGGCGTTTTCATAATCAAACAAATGAGTTTTGTTTGTAGTTCCAACTTCAACAAGTATTGCTCCACTTTCTTCCATGATGGTAGAAATTCGGAAGGAACCACCAATTTCCACTAATTGTCCTCGTGAAACAATAACTTCTTTATTATTAGCAAATGCACGTAATATAAGGTAAACGGCAGCTGCATTATTATTTACAACCATAGCTGCTTCTGCACCTGTTAAACCTTTTAGTAATGTTTCAATATGAGAATGCCTTGAGCCTCTCTCACCTTCTTCCAACTTATATTCTAAATTGGAATAATGTCTTGCTGTGTCTAGGATATGATCAATTGCATTTTGACTTAGGCGAGCTCTTCCTAAATTAGTATGTAGAATGGTACCAGTAGCGTTGATAACTCGTTTTAATGTATAGGAATAGTTTTGGGTGACTTTTTTGTCTAACAAAGCAAAAAGTTCTTCAATAAATTCACTATGACTTGGATGATGCCCCTTCCAAGTTTCCAATAGAAATTGTTCACGAATAGTTTTCACAATGGAACGTAATTGGTTCGTTAATTCAAGGTCGTCAAGACCAGATTGTTCGAGGATATGTTGAAAAGAGATATTGGATTTTAATTCATGTATTGCAGGAATGAAACGTAACCATTCTTTCAATTTGAAAACCCCTTCAAATATAGTTCTTTCCTAGTATAGCACTTTTCTCACCTATAAATATAAGAGGAATATGATATAAAGGAAAGGAGCGTAAGATTGATGTATTCGAACGAGAATAAGGGATCATTTGATCCAGATGAAAAGTTGGAAAAATGGTTAGAATCTCTTTTTTTAGATCCCAACACAAGCCTATTAGATCAAACTCAATTTCGTATAGATCTGTATGACTCGGAAACAGAAATAATGATTGAGGCGCTTCTTCCTAATTATACTTCGTCACATATCACTGTTTATATAGATGTTTCACAAGTGATTATTAAAGCTTGTAAAACTCCGAACCATACAAGGGAAAGAACCGTTGAATTCCCCTTTACAATTTATTCACAAATGGTAAGTGGCTCCTTCTGCAATGATATATTAGAAATCTCTATCTCTAAAAAACACATGGTACAGCCTAAAACTCGTTTTATAACTTTAACATAATAACGCACTAACGC
>DASQIV010000009.1:0-15761 GCA_035631415.1 Pseudoneobacillus sp.
ATAGTTTGAAACGATTCTGCTTTTTTTCCAACATTTACATAATAAGAATTCCATTTTCTTTTGTTGCATATTGGCGAAGTAAAGTTGAATGTCGACAATATTTGTGAAACTTATTGACATAATAAATTTCCGATTGTATTATAGTTCTTGTGTCTGTTTTATGGCGGTGTAGCTCAGCTGGCTAGAGCGTACGGTTCATACCCGTAAGGTCGGGGGTTCGAACCCCTCCGCCGCTATCATAAAAAGAGGAAGCCCTTAGTTGGGCTTCCTCTTTTTTTATAGGTTGTTGTGATAACCTAAAAGATAAACAAAAAACAGGCCTGTAATAGACCTGTTCTTTTTGTTTATTCTATAAATAAAGAAGCAGCAAGTTAACCGCGTCTAGCTCCTCGTCCGCCACGCTTTGATTCCGTAGCGCGCTTTAAGGTTGATAAACGATCTTCACTATCCTTTAAGAAACGAGCCATTTTCGATTCGAAATTTTCTCGTTGTCCGCCGCCGCGTTGATCATTGGATCTGCCTCCGCCACCTTGACGCGGACGTCCACCACCACCGCCACCGCCATGGCCACCACCATATGAAGGTCTTGCTGGTCTGTCTGGTCTGTCTGATCTTTCAGGTCTTTCGGATCTTTCAGGTTGTGGTCTATCTTTCGCTTTCTTAATAGATAGGCCAATCTTACCGTCTTTCTCAACATTGATAACCTTCACTTCAACCATATCGCCAACTTTTAAGTGGTCGTTAATATCCTTAACGTAATTGTCAGCAACCTCACTAATGTGAACTAAACCCGTTGAACCTTCCGGCAACTCCACAAACGCACCGAAATTTGTAATCCCTGTTACTTTCCCTTGTAACTTGCTGCCTACTTCGATTGACATAAAAAGAAACTTCCTCCTTAGAGATATAAAAAATCAATATTACTATATATTATACAGAATGTAAAAAATAAGTGTCAACTTGACAGCTATTGTGATGACTTTTCATCGTCATTTTCTGGAAGATTAAAGATAATTTCATTTTTCTCAGATAAGAAATATTCCTTTCTGGCAAGCTTAGCAATATAATCATCATCATTTAACTTAATGACTTCCTCTTCCAATATTTGCTGTTTTTTTTCTAAACCAGAAAGCTGTTTATTTAACTGCTTCTTTTCTGCTACTTTTTCTTCTAATGCTGATAGTTGTGTTAAATATGTCGTAATCATTGTAAACGCAACTAAACCAGCAAATAATGAAAAAACAGTAAGTCTACGATAAAGAAGTTTACGCCTCTTCGTAGAAGAAATTTCCATACTTTCTTGTTGTATGGCATAATTTGTTTTTAGTTTGGTAATATTCCGCGACCGAACAGCGCTCATCCTTTACCCCCTTACTCCTTAGGCGTTTTCCATCTTTTTATCGACTCTAGAAAATAATTCTTTATCAAGATAAAAATTCCTGCTATTTTATTATATATCTTCTCGACGAATTTTTTAATCTTTTTCGGCATAAGTTTCCAAAAAATTAACATGATCCAAAAAATAGGCCTTGAAAGTATAATCAATATCCATTTTAATATCTTCAAAATGACTCGAATAAGAGCTAATGAACCTCGGCATAATGCAAAAAAGATCGAAATCATTAGACCGATTATCCAAAGTATTGGTTTCCAGATCACATAAAGAAAAGTCTTCTCAGCTAAACGATAGGTAGAAATACAAAGTTGGATAAATGTTTCTAACAATCGTAGGTATATGATTTTAAACAAACTTTGATATGCTGCAAATCCACATAATAATGCTAAAAATATATAAAACCTTATTTCACCTTGATTAACTAGAAATAAAGTATAAAAAATAGATAAACCTTGTGATACCCAAAAAAGAATATCATTAATAAAAACAAACCACCGTTTTCTTTTCGGTCGATTCAAAAACCTTTGGTAGGTATCTAAGGAGGTACCAAATAGTACCCCCATACCTACCATTGAAAGCATGGTAAGGAATTGAGTCGAAAGTGTCATCGGAATAACTTGCTAAAGAATCCTTTAGCTTTCTCCCCATGATGCTCATCTAAATAAACAAGGTCAAAGATTTTTCCTTTAATTGACACAATTCCCTTATCAACATCCAAGTTCTTCATTTGCAGATTTTGCCCTTTAATGGCGAGAATCCCCATTACTGTTTCTAATAGAAATTCCTCATTATCAAAGCTTTCAACTTGCTTTACACCCGTGATGTCGAGCAAACGTCTGCCTCTCATAATGACATCATGCTCTTGAACGGTACTCTTTTGATTATTCGTATCATAATACTGACTCATTACTAATCCCCCACATTCCTCACAAACTAAAACTTTGTACAAGTTTATGAATGTGTAAAAGAGATTAGAACAAGCTTTTGTCTATTCCTACTCAGTCTCTACTTCCACTCGCTCTTCTTTTATAACAGTATACATATCTGCTGCTTCTTCTTTTTTACTTGTATCCTGTATGCGGTCAATTCGAACTACGACTCTCTTATTGCCAAACTGAACAGCTAGCTCGTCTCCCACTTTAACATTCGAACTTGCTTTCGCTTGAATGCCATTAATAGAAATTCGCCCTTGATCGGAAACTTCTTTAGCTAATGTTCTTCTTTTAATTAGCCTTGATACTTTTAAAAATTTATCTAATCTCATTGTAGTGGCTCCCCTTTACTTTTAAAGTCCCTGTTTCTTTGCTTCATCCCAAAAGTGATCTAATTCTTCTAAACTGAAATCCTTAAATAACCGTCCACTCATCTTTACTTTTTGTTCAATAAATTGAAATCTAGTCTTAAATTTCTCATTGGATTGAAATAAAGCTTCCTCGGGTTGGATATTTAAAAATCTCGCAACATTTACGAGGGCAAATAAAATGTCCCCATATTCTGTGATTACATCTTGTTGGTTTATGTTTTCTTTCTTTATTTCTATCTCTAATTCCTTTATTTCTTCGTAAACTTTAGCAAAAGCAGGACCTATGTCATTCCAATCAAACCCTACTTTGGCAGCCTTTTTTTGTAGCTCATAGGCACGAATGAGATTAGGTATTTCATAACCAACCCCATCAAGCAAGGAGGATAGTTCATCCTGTTTTTCTTCCTTTTTGATTTCTTCCCATATACCAATGACCTCTTCTGCATTTTGAGCTGTCATATCTCCGAATACATGAGGATGCCTTCTAATCATTTTATTAGAAAGATTTTCTATTACATCATCTACAGAAAAATACCCGTCATCCTCGCCAATTTGAGAATGAAGTAACACTTGGAGAAGAACATCACCTAGTTCATCAATTAAGGAGTCAATGTCATCTGCATTAATTGCCTCGATGACTTCGTATGTTTCCTCAATTAGATATTTTTTTAAAGATTCATGTGTTTGTTTTTTGTCCCATGGACAACCATTTGGTCCTCGTAACTCGGCTATCACTTCTCTTAACTTAGAAAATTGTTTTCTTAAAATACGGTCATCTTGAACAGGAGGCACATATAAAGAAGTTAAGTTGTTTAAAGTTACTTCTCTATCTAATTCAAAAAGTGGCACTTCTGTTATTTTTTCTTCTGTACTCCCAGCCGCAGTTACAATAATGACTGGATAATCATCCGGAAGTTTCTCCATTAAGGTAAGCTTGACCTCTGAAGCAACAAAGGCGTCATATACTTGTGAGATGATGATGTGTTGCTGAATATGAAGCTGCTCTTTATGTAAGGCGGTACCATCCAGTAACTGAAAACCTTCAACTGGATCAATTTTTAAAGCCTGAAATAGTGAATCGATAAAACTTTGACCACCTATGATTTCAATATTCACTTCCCCGTTTTCTTGCCTTTCAAGTAAAAGCTGAACGGTTCTTTCAGCTACCAAAGGATGACCAGGAACAGCATACACAACGGGTCCTTCACTCGCTTCTTTTAAGAGCTGTATGCATATTTGCTCATAGACCTGTTCAAACTGGTCATAGCTCTCATAAATAGAGTCGAAGGAAGTATAAATCATTCCTTCTGCCTCCAAATCTTTTACTACAGGATGTTCTTTTGTTCTTAAAAATAACCGGTTATGGCCAAGAAGCTTTTTATAGACTCCTAGTGGTAATTGATTTAAATCACCTGCACCTAATCCGATAATTTCAATTTTATTTTGCATAATGATTACTCCTTTTTCTTATTTGGAAGTAGAAACATTAATTTACTTCCAAATGGAAGTAACGTTATATCTTCAAAGTGAAATACATTCGTTCTTAAGATCATAACTAAATAAATCATTCCTCCGATAGCAACACTACCTAATGATTGTAACGTCGCTATTAGGCGATGGGACTCAATAAATATAAATAAGAACTGACTAGAAAATATATAAATTTTGATAGCCCCAAACATAGATAATGAAGCTATGATTATTTTTACAAGAAACACTCGAGGAAGAATAGGACCACTTATGATCTTTTTTAATTTCCACCATAATAAAGAAAAACCTATAGCTAGACTGATGATCGTTGCTAGTGCTGCTCCATATGCCCCTAATCTAGGGATTAGACTTACATTTAATCCATACTTTAATGCGAACGAAAGTAAAATTATCCATGCAGGAAAAAACAGCACTTCTAATCCTTGTAAAATCGAAACAACCGTTAGTGTAAGCGAACTAATCAGAATAACCAACGTTAAAAGCGCCAAAATAGATGAGCCCTTTTGATTTTCGTAAAGCATTTCATTTGTCGATTGAATGATAGCGAGCAATCCTACGCTTGCTCCCGCTCCAATGACAAAGCTTGTTTGTAGGGCAAAGCGAATTTTGTCGCGTAATACACTCTTATTTGCTTTGATCCGCTCACTCGAAATGAGAGGAACTAATGACAGTGACATCGAGGTGGCAACTATGGTTCCTAGCTGAATTAAAGGTTGACCACGATCATATGTCCCTTTTAACTCCTTTGCTGCTTCCAATCCGATCCCCTTTTCCACTAAAAGTGATAACATATTTAGCGAATCACCTATCTGCATAAATATAAAGATCATGCTACTAATACAAACAGCAAACCCATGTAAAAACAGCGTTTTTACGACTCTTCCAAGATCAAGAAATAATTGATTCGTCCATATTGTCGACCAATCAAACTTTTTAATTTCTTTTAGAAAAAATAAAACTAAAATAAAGATGGCTACTAGCCCGCCAGTAATTGAGCCAAAAGCAGCTCCTCCACCTACTATATATAGTGAATAATCTTTTTTTATCAGTACAATAGCTAGAGTCAAAATAGTAACAACCCTAAATAATTGCTCTCCTACTTGTGAAATAGCAGTTGGAATCATATTCCCCATACCTTGGAAATACCCTCTTATAATAGAAATAATCGGGAAGATAAGAAATACAACTGATATCACTCTAAACAAAATCGATAAATTTGGATCGTCCATCTGAAGAGCAAGCCATGTAGAGCCATAATATAATAATAAAAAAGAAAGAACACCGAAAGCGGATAGGACGATAAAGGACAATAGTAAAAATCGCATTGCTTTCTCGGCTTGGTCTTTCGCCCTTAATTCTGAAAAATGTTTAGAAATAATAACAGGAAATCCATATGTAGATAAAACTAAAGCAATCCCAAAAAAGGGATACACTTGCTGATAAATATAAAAACCAATATCCCCTACTATATTTTGAAAAGGAACACGATACACCGCACTTAATATCTTTGTAATTAAGGCTCCAATCGTTAAGATAAATGCTCCTTTAAACCACTCACTCGAACCTCTAGTGGGCTTCACTAGCCCAACTCCTTCCAATTTTAAAATTCGAGAGTATTATAGCACAACCTATTCGTAAATAGGCTTAATGCATAGAAAAAGGTAGCGAGTTCGCTACCTTTTTTTCATTGATGATTAATTCTCCATCTGCCTTGCAAGGAATCCCGCGGCAGTTTCTACAGCCTTTTGTTCTACTTCACCAAGTGTTCCTTCTTTAGCAAAGATGAGTACTGCTCCAATTGGATCTCCATTCGCAATGATAGGGCCAATCGTATAGGAAGAAACCGTTTCTTCATTCCCATCAATAATGGAAACATCACCTTGTTGGGTATTTAACACAGAGTTTCTTTCTTCCATTGTTTTTTCAACAAATTCACCAATATTTTTATTTAAATAATCCTTTTTAGAGCTTCCCGCAACAGCAATATATGTATCGCGGTCACAAATTAAAACAGGGTTTCCTAAACTGTCATATAGAGCTTCAGCATATTCTTTCGCAAAATCACTTAATTCACTAATAGGGGAGTATTTCTTTAAAATAACCTCGCCATCGCGATCAACAAAAATTTCTAATGGGTCACCTTCACGGATACGCAAAGTTCTGCGTATTTCCTTTGGTATTACCACACGACCCAAATCATCAATTCGACGAACAATTCCAGTTGCTTTCATCCAACGTTGCCTCACTTTCATCTGATGATTGTAATTGGAAATGACTTCAAACTTTGTTTTAATTTGAAATCATCACCAGGTTTGAACTTAGTATCTTTCATATGGAAAGTTCTATACACTAACAAATAATTTTTCTCACGTTGTGCAAGATTTTCCAAAAGGTCCTATCTGCGCAGATAAAATTTAACTTTGATATTAAATTACCCTATTTATAATTTTACAAACATTGGAAGGTTTACATTTTTATTTCAAATGAAAAAAGCTCTAGCAAGGAAGGAATCAGAACCCTTCTTCCATGCCAAAGCTGGAGCTACTACTTTGTAAGTTAAAACATACTACTATTTAGATAATTGGTTATGAAACGCTTTTGTTATGCTCCAATTTTGCTTCAAATAAAGTTTTTAGCATTTCAAAAGCGATTTCTAGCCATTTAGCAGGTTCCATTCCTTTTGTTCGTAAAGTGATTTTGAGCTTTTTGCCTTCCATCCCTAGCCCAACCACTCTTGGATATTGATTACCCTTTTGGAATAACAAGGCTCCATCAATATTGGAGCTTGCCTTTTCAGAGGTTAAAATTAAGACTTCATCCTTCGTTTGTTTAATCAATTCGACTCCAGATAAAAGCGCATATACCTTCATCTCTGCAATTTGGAATAAATACGCAACTTCATCCGGATATTCCCCAAATCGGTCGACCATCTCTTCTTGAAGCTCTTCGATGTCTTCTAGAGCAGTAACTGATCTAAAACGTTTATACATTTCGATTTTTTGATGCCCATCTGAAATGTAAGTGTCAGGAATATAAGCATCCACTTCTAAATCTATTTCTACCGATACTTTTTCTTCCCTGTCTTTGTCACCTTTCCGCTCTTCAATTGCCTCTTTTAACATTTGTGAATACAGATCAAATCCAACTGAATCGATAAACCCATGTTGTTGAGCCCCTAAAAGATTCCCCGCTCCGCGAATCGATAAATCTCGCATTGCAATTTTAAAACCTGAACCGAGTTCCGTAAATTCTTTGATAGCCTGTAGGCGTTTCTCAGCCACTTCGGTTAACACTTTATCTTTTCGATAGGTGAAGTATGCATATGCAACACGATTGGATCTTCCTACGCGACCTCGAAGCTGATAAAGCTGTGAAAGTCCCATTCGGTCTGCATCAAAAACGATTAACGTATTAACATTTGGAATGTCTACTCCCGTTTCTATAATCGTTGTTGAAACTAGTACGTCATATTCCCCTGAAAGAAACGATAACATCACCGATTCTAGTTCATTTTCGCTCATTTTTCCATGCGCATAGGCGACCCTAGCATCCGGTACAAGCATCGAAATCTCTTCAGCCTTACGTTCGATATCCTCAACACGATTATAAAGAAAATATACTTGTCCATCACGGGCTAACTCTCTCTCAATCGCTTCTCTGACAAGCGCACCGTTATATTCCATAACGTACGTTTGGACAGGAAAACGATTCTCTGGAGGTGTTTCAATAACGGATAAGTCTCTTACTCCTAACATTGACATATGTAACGTTCTCGGTATCGGTGTTGCTGTAAGTGTTAGAACGTCAATATTTGTTTTTAAGTGCTTAATCTTTTCTTTATGGGTAACACCAAAACGTTGTTCTTCGTCGATAATCAGTAAACCTATATCTTTATAGATTACATCCTTGGATAACAATCGGTGTGTCCCTACAACCACATCTACCGTTCCATCCTTTAGACCTTTTATGGTGTCATTCTGCTGTTTTCTACTGCGAAAGCGACTTAATAAGCCAATATTAACCGGATAATCTTGGAACCTTTCTCTCATCGTTTCAAAGTGCTGTTGAGCTAGAATGGTGGTTGGCACTAAAAAAGCTACCTGCTTTCCATCTGCAATCGCCTTAAATGCAGCACGAATAGCGACTTCAGTTTTTCCATAACCAACATCGCCACATAATAAACGATCCATCGGGCGTGGGCGTTCCATGTCCTTTTTAATTTCATGAATCGAACGTAACTGATCCTCGGTTTCTTGATATGGAAAGGCCGTTTCAAATTCTCTTTGCATATCTCCATCTGGTAAAAAGGCATAACCCACTGCCGCCTCACGTTCTGCATAGAGCTTAATTAAATCATCCGCAATATCTTGAACAGAGGACTCTACCTTTTTCTTAACACGTTTCCAATCGGTTCCACCTAGTTTATAGATTTTAGGCTCTTTTCCTTCTGAACCAACATATTTTTGAACTAAATCGATTTGGTCAACAGGAACATATAGTTTATCGGAACCTTGGTATCGGATATGCAAATAATCTTTATGAATATTATTAATGGATAATGTTTCAATTCCTAAATACTTTCCAATCCCATGATTTACATGAACAACATAGTCACCAACTTTTAATTCCGAATAGCTCTTTATTCTTTCCGCATTGGAGAGTTTTTGTCTACGTGTCGACTTTTTCGCTGACTTCTTATTAAAGAGCTCTTCTTCTGTGATGACAACTACTTTTTGAAGTGGGAGTTCAAAGCCTGTTTGTAATCCTCCCTGTATAATTTGAACGACTCCTGGAATCAATTCCTTATCTTTTTGGACTGTCGCAGCTTGAATCTCATAGTCTTCTAATACTCTTTCTAATTTTTTCACTCGATCTTCATCAGATCCCAGAAGTAATACAGAGAACTTCCCCTTTTTCCAGCGTTCAATTTCTGTTTTAAGAACATTCATCTGCCCGTGGAAGTTTTGCATCTGCTTACAGGAAACATTTAAGATGTTTTGTGGATTCGTATTTGGAACATGTCTAAGAAATAAAGATAAATAGACAATAGGATGCTGTTGTTTATGCAAGAGTTCGTTAAGCTGATGAGAGATTTTCACATCATGGACTATCATGCCTTCACTAAGCAATGAAGTATACCATTCTGCTTCTTCCTTTTCTAATGAATCATTCATTTCCTGCACTCTACTAATTTCATCTATAAAGATAAGACCATCATGTGGTAAATAATCTACTAAACTATTTTGCTTATTGTATGCAAATGATAGATATTTAAAAACTTGATCCGGTTTTTGGTTATTCCTCAACTGCTCTAGTTCATAGCCAATATTTTGATTCAGCAGACTTTTTAATTTCGGATCCTTCATTTTTGTTAAACTTACTGAAAGACTAGTTTCTAGTTTCTGGATAATGGCTTGAAACTGTTCTTCTTCCATTGTTAACTCAGATGCAGGTCCAATTAATATCTCATTCACCTTATTTATAGAACGCTGATCATCTAAGGAAAAGAAACGGATAGAATCAACCTCAGTATCAAATAATTCAATCCGAACAGGGTCACCTTCTGTTAAAGGGTAAATATCTAAAATACCGCCACGAATACTAAACTCTCCAGGGGTAGAAACCATTCCAGCACGAACATAACCCATTTTTACCAATTGAGTTAATAGTGCTTCTACGTCGAGATCTTGGCCCATTTTTATATGCAACTGATAGTGTGACCATTGTTCTTTTGATGGAAGAATTTTTCTTAATCCAGCAATAGGGGCAATGATAATTCCCTTTTTATTTTTACTCCAGTAATTTAAAGCCTCAATTCTTTGTGCCTTTAATTCTGGACTAGCAATACTCATTTCAGCTGCAATTAATTCATTTGCAGGATATAGATAAACCTCTTTCTCATCAACAATACTAACAATATCATCATATAGTTTTTGAGCTTGTAATAAATTATGTGTGACTATTAATATGGACTTTTTCGTTTCTTCATAGATCGATGCTAAAAATAAAGTTCTCGCTGAACCAGAGAGTCCTGCTACTAATTGCTCTCTTAATCCCTCTTTCATTCCGTTGATAATCGTTTTTACATCTTCTTGCTGACGAAAAAGGGTGGTGAGTCCCTTCATCTTAATCCCCCCTCTGTTCAAAAATGCCAAAAGCTATAATATATAAAAAAGTACTAGTTGATTGTAAAAGTTAAATAAATCTATAAATATATAATGACATAACCGTTCCATCAGAAGATAAATGTAAACGGAAAAATGCTTTGGATTTTCTCCAAAGCGTTAATGAATCAAATAATCGTATTGATGAAAGTCTGGATTACGTTCTAATGATTCTTGGCAATCCTCACATATAGATTGTACAAGAATATCACCTGATGAATGATATTCAACCATCGTATTCCGTTCCTCAGGATTTAATTTATGTAAGCCAAGCTGTTCTGCATGAATAGATATATCATTGAGCGAACCTAGCTTCTGACCACAATGACGACAATGATAATGAATCGCCAATTTTGTCCCCTCCTGTTCATACATCCAATATTGCTATTATGAACCGAATAGGAGGAAAATATTCATTTCTAACCATTGTATGTATATCTATCTAAAAATAGTAGAAATCTTCTTCGTATTAATTAAACTCATTCATAACTTGAAGAAATGGTTGTGTAAACCAACTTTTGCACGCATTTGCACTTCTTTTTACTACTTCTTCTATAAAAGGTTGTTCGTCTGCCGTGAACTTCCCTAGAACATAATTAGAGACGCTCATACCGTTTTGAGGTCGATCTACTCCAATTCGAATACGATTAAATTCCTGTGTTCCGAGATGAGCAATCGTTGACTTAATTCCATTATGCCCGCCAGCACTTCCTTTTTGTCGCAAGCGCATTTTCCCTACAGGTAAATCTAAGTCATCATAAATCACGAGGATATCCTCTGGATCAATATCATAAAAATCCATAACAGCTCGAATAGATTCCCCTGACAAATTCATATAGGTTAACGGTTTTAATAAAAGAATCTTCTCTGGCCCCACAAATCCCATTCCAAAAAGACCTTTAAATTTTAGCTGATCTAAAGAAATATTTAATTGATTTGAAAGTTCATCAATTGCATCGAAGCCAACATTATGTCTTGTTTTTTCATATTGTTTACCAGGATTCCCTAGTCCAATAATTAATTTCATACTAGCTTTCCCCCAACTAAAAAATTGCATAAGTGGTCGCTTTCTAAGACAACTTAAAAGCCTTACCAATATGGTTTGATAAGGCTTTATGTAAAACTATTATTTATTTATTCGCCAGACCCTGTCTCTCTTCCTTCTTCATTTTCCGGATGACCTGGTTCTTGTTGTTCTCCGGTACTAATTTCTTCTTCTTGCTTAGGAGGAAGAATAGAGGCAATAGTAAGTTCTTGTTCGTGATTGATTTCAAATTTCCCTTGATATAAGATATCTGCAACCGTAACCGTTTCACCAACTTGTAAATTAGTTACATCTAATTCGATTGCTTGTGGAATATTGTCTGGAGTAGCCGTAATCGATAATTCATGGAAGGATTGTTGCAATACTCCACCATCTTTGACTCCAGCCGCTTCACCTGTTAAAACTACACGAACTTCTACAGTAAGTTTCGAAGATTTATCAACGGCTAAGAAATCAGCATGTACAATTTCCTTTTTAATATGATCTTCTTGATATTCAGATAAAATAACATCTTGTTTATTTCCACTAATATCTAAAGAAATAACTCCATTACGACCTACCGCTTTAATGGTCTTAATCAATTCTAGTCCATTAACATAAACAGGTTTACTTTCAACCTTAGATCCATAGACAATGGCAGGTATATTTCCTCCCTGTCTTATCTTTCTAAGTGCTGAATTACGAAATTCAGTACGTTCTGTTGCTTGTAACACACTACTCATCTATATTTGCTCCTTCCTATTTTTGAAGTACTGTCTATATAAAAAAATGCCCCAAAACAGGAAGGTCTAAACACAAAAGTTTTTATTTTAACTATTGTATTTTCTAAAAGCACTAGAAAGGCTTGCTATGAAAGCAAGCCTTACATGTTTAATATTTATCAAATGTCTAGCTCCAGCAGGGAAGAAAGTACTTCATTTCTTCCTTGTACAAGGCGCTTCCGCTTTTCAGTTTAATCAAATAAAGTACTTACGGATTGTTCTTCATGAACGCGAATAATAGCTTCACCGATTAACGGTGCTACAGAAAGCTCATGAATCTTTTCAATTTTCTTTTCTTCTGGTAGTGAAATGGAGTTTGTAACAACCAGTTCTTTAATTTTAGAATTCTCAATTCTACTAATAGCAGGACCTGATAAAACTGGATGTGTACAGCAAGCGTAAACTTCAGATGCCCCATTTTCTATTAAGGCATTTGCCGCTAACGTAATTGTACCAGCTGTATCAATAATATCATCGATTAGAATGGCAATTTTCCCATCAATGTTACCGACAATATTCATTACTTCTGCCACGTTAGGTCTTGGTCGGCGTTTATCAATGATCGCAATGGGTGCCTTTAAACGCTCTGCGAGTTTACGGGCACGAGTAACCCCGCCATGGTCTGGGGATACAATTACGATATCTTTATCAAATTGCTTTGTTTTAAAGTACTCAGAAAGGATTGGAACACCCATTAAATGATCAATTGGAATATCAAAGAAGCCCTGGATTTGTGGTGCGTGTAAATCAAGAGTAATCACTCTAGTCGCTCCCGCTGTCTCAAGTAGGTTTGCAACTAGTTTCGCTGTAATCGGCTCACGAGCACGTGCTTTGCGATCTTGACGAGCATAACCATAATAAGGCATAACAATGTTAATTGTCTTAGCAGATGCTCTTTTTAAAGCATCAATCATGATTAACAATTCCATAAGGTGTTCATTAACTGGCCCACTTGTAGACTGGATAACGAAAACGTCACAACCACGGATACTTTCTTCGATATTAATTTGAATTTCTCCGTCACTGAAACGGGTAACAGAGTTTTTACCTAACTCCACTCCAATTACCTTTGCAATCTCTTCCGCAAGAGCACGGTTGGAATTCATACTAAATAGTTTCATTTTAGGATCTAAGTACTGGTTTGACATCATGGACCTCCAAGTTTATTTCTTTAGGTTTAACTTTTGTACATAGTTTTCTTTATTCACTTGTCGAGCTCTTGCAATCGAAAGAGCTTCTCCTGGTACATCTTCCGTAATAGTCGAACCAGCGGCAATATAGGCACCGTCCCCTATTGTTACAGGAGCAACAAGATTTGAATTACAACCGACAAAAACTGAGTCGCCAATTTTCGTTAAATATTTATTTTTACCATCGTAATTAACCGTGATGGAACCACAACCTAAATTAACATTAGACCCTACTTCCGCATCTCCTATATAGCTTAAATGAGATGCTTTGCTGCCTTTACCAAACTGTGCCTTCTTAATTTCAACAAAGTTACCGATTTTTACATCATCAGAAATTGAGGATTCAGGACGAATATGAGCAAATGGGCCAATGTTGACGTGTGAACCAATTGAACTGTTATGAGCAACAGATTGTCGGATCGTTGTTTCATTTCCTATCTGACATGTGTCAATTTCTGAATGTGGACCGATGAAACAATCCTCACCAATAACCGTTTGACCTTTTATCGTCGTTCCAGGATAGATAACCGTATCTTTCCCAATTTCTACATCTGCATCAATATACGTATTTTGCGGATCAATAATCGTAACCCCATTACGCATATGAAATTCATTTATACGTTTACGCATAATCGTTTCAGCTTCTGCTAAGGCCACTCGATCGTTTACACCAAGCGTCTCACCAAAATCACTGGTTTGATAAGCGGTAACGATTTCACCCTGTTTCTTTAATATTTCGATTACATCAGGTAAATAATATTCACCTTGGACATTATCGTTTGAAACATTCTTTAAGGCGTTAAACAAAGCCTGGTTATCAAAACAGTATGTCCCTGTATTAATTTCTGTAACGTTACGCTCTTCGTCTGTTGCATCTTTATGTTCTACAATTTTTTCAACATGTCCAGCTTCATTTCGGATAATTCTTCCGTATCCAGTTGGATCGTCTGCTTTAGCTGTTAAAACTGAAGCCTTCGCCTTGGTAGCTAAATGATGTTGAAAAAGGCTTTCCATTGTTTCTGCTTTAATGAGAGGTGTATCACCACAAACAACAATAGTAACCCCTTCTTTATCCTCTAAAGCATCGGTTGCCTGAATAACAGCATGTGCTGTACCTAATTGCTGTTCTTGTAAGGCATAGGAACTGATTGCTCCTAATTGTGCTTTTACCTTTTCAGCACCGTGACCGATAATCGTAACCATTTGTTCTATTTGAAGATGAGAAATTTGATCTACTACATGTTGGACCATTGGTTTACCACAAACAGGATGAAGAACTTTATATAGCTTCGATTTCATTCTTGTTCCCTGACCTGCAGCTAAAATAATGGCATATCGTTTAGACATAATCGTCCTCCAATTCACCTTTTTATCCATATAAAAATATATCTCAAAAACAGGTTTATTTCAAGGAAGTATAAATAGATATACTATTTTGAATAGGAATTATTTAGGAAATGAGGTTTAGGAGGAAATAAATGGGGTACAAGTAAAAAGAGCCTTACTTAGGAAGTAGGCCCTTGATGTATGATTTTAGGAAGCACCGGCTTCTTCGAATTCCACTTCTAGTTCCCCTAATCGGTGGTATTCTGCCAATACAGCTTCCTGGATTTTACCGCGTGTACCAGAATTAATAGGATGAGCTATATCACGAAACTCTCCATCAGGAGTTCTTTTGCTTGGCATCGCAACAAATAATCCGTTATTACCATCAATAACACGAATATCATGGACCACAAATTCATTGTCTAATGTAATTGATGCGATTGCTCTCATACGACCTTCTGTGCTTACACGGCGTAATCTTACGTCAGTTACTTCCATCTTGTTCACACCCTTTTCTTCGGAGTTAAAATCTAGTTAACTAATTCTACAAAATTTACTAGTTTCCTGCTTAAATTGTAAAATATTTTGAAAAATACGGCAAAATAGTGAACTTTTTTAAAAAAACCCCATAAATGGGGTTCCACATTGTGGTGAAAAGGTTGATTTTCGTTCCAGGAGCTTGCTTTCCGGGATGCGTTCGCCCGGAACGGAAAGCAACGGTTTATTTAATATAAAAATATTTTAAAAGAAGGCTGTATTAAATGGTATTGGTGATTTCACACAAAAATGTGGTGGTTAAATACCAGTGCGGACTTATTAAAATGTCTGTTTTTTAAGAGGTTGGCGGACTGTGGTTCCTCTATTGGGCCAAAATCATGTCTTTTCCGTAATTGCAGTATATGTGTATCAAGATAAATAACGAATAGGTTAATAACAACATTCTCGTTTAACAGAGCCTAAAAGTAAAAAAAGGCCCCCAACCAAATAGTTGAGAGCAAGTATTAACTATCTCCTATTACTTTCCCTGATTATCCATTTTCCCTTTAAATAATGCTCTTCGGTCACTTGCCCTCGGTGGTTCTTCT
>DASQIV010000010.1:0-10296 GCA_035631415.1 Pseudoneobacillus sp.
ATTTTTTTGCACGGTATATTTTGAATAAATCGAGTGTGATTAAAGCGTTTTCATAAATAAATAAACTTGGCACACTTCTTGCAAGTAATTTAGTGAGTTCGTTTTAAATGTAAGAAAGGGTTGAAAACATTATGAAGCTAGAAGAACTAATCAAAAAAGCAACCCAAATGGAAAATCAAACAGTGGCGGTTGCTGCTGCTGAAGACGCTGAAGTGATTGAGGCAGTTAACGATGCAGTAAATTTGAATCTTGGAAAATTTCTCTTGTTCGGTGATAGAGAGAAAATTATTCAATTAATAGAAGAAAGAAATTCTAAATTATTAACGAACTCAAATATAAAGATCATTCATACAAACTCAAGTCAATTAGCTGCAGAAAATGCAGTGAAGGCAGTAAAATTAAATGAAGCAGATGTATTAATGAAGGGAAACATCCCGACATCAACCATTTTAAAAGCAGTATTAAATAAAGACTTTGGTTTAAGAACAGGTAATGTTTTATCACATGTGGCTGTTTTTGAAGTAAATGGTTTTAATCAATTCATTATATTGACAGATGCAGCGATGAACATTGCACCAGATTTAGAGCAAAAAGCTCAAATTGTAAATAATGCGGTTACCATCGCTAAAAAAATTGGTGTATCTGTACCAAAGGTGGCACCAATTGCTGCAGTAGAGGTCATCAATCCAGCTATGCAAGCCACGTTAGATGCGGCTGCATTAACTGTCATGAATAAAAGAGGGCAAATTAAAGAATGTATCATTGATGGCCCGCTTGCATTAGATAATGCCATATCTAAATTTGCTGCTGAGCACAAAGGTATATCAAGCGAAGTGGCAGGACAGGCCGATATTCTTCTAGTTCCAACCATTGAAGTCGGTAATGTGTTATATAAAGCTCTCGTTTATTTTGCCAATGCGAAGGTTGGGGCAGTTATTGCGGGCGCAAAGGCACCAATTGTGTTAACATCTAGAGCGGATTCTGCTGAGAGTAAGTTATACTCTTTAGCACTTGCACTCTGCTCTGCTGCTAAATAAACTTTTTTTACAAATGGGGAGGAATTAATAATGGAAATCTTCAAGTATTTAGAAAAGTATGATTATGAACAAGTGGTATTTTGTCAGGATAAATCTTCAGGTTTAAAAGCTATTATTGCTATTCATGATACAACACTTGGACCAGCACTTGGCGGTACTCGTATGTGGACGTATGAATCAGAAGAGGCTGCAATTGAAGACGCGCTTCGTTTAGCGAAAGGTATGACGTACAAAAACGCAGCAGCTGGATTAAATCTTGGTGGTGGTAAAACCGTTATTATTGGTGACCCTCGTAAAGATAAAAATGAAGAAATGTTCCGTGCTTTTGGTCGTTATATTCAAGGTCTAAATGGTCGCTATATTACAGCTGAAGATGTTGGTACTACAGTAGCTGATATGGACTTAATTCACGAAGAAACAGATTTTGTAACAGGGATTTCACCTGCATTTGGTTCTTCAGGAAATCCATCACCTGTCACTGCCTATGGTGTATATGTAGGAATGAAGGCTGCTGCTAAAGAAGCTTTTGGTTCTGACTCATTAGAAGGTAAAGTTGTTGCTGTTCAAGGTGTTGGTAATGTTGCTTATACACTTTGCCGTTATTTACATGAGGAAGGTGCAAAGCTGATTGTAACAGATATTAATAAAGAAGCAGTTCAACGTGCAGTAGAAGAATTTGGAGCTAAAGCCGTGGATATAAATGAAATCTATAGTGTAGATTGTGATATTTATGCACCATGTGCATTAGGTGCAACAATTAATGATGATACAATCCCTCAGCTTAAAGCAAGGGTTATCGCTGGTTCTGCCAATAACCAATTAAAAGACACTCGTCATGGTGATATTATCCATGAAATGGGAATTGTGTATGCTCCAGATTATGTTATAAATGCTGGTGGAGTTATTAATGTTGCTGATGAATTATACGGTTATAATAGTGAACGCGCTTTGAAAAAGGTAGAAGGTATCTACAATAGTATTGCGAAAGTTATTGAAATTGCTAAACGTGATGGTATTCCTACTTATGTAGCTGCAGATCGCATGGCAGAAGAGCGAATTGAAAAAATGCGCAATTCTCGTAGCCAATTTTTGCAAAACGGTCACCACATTTTAAGTCGACGCAAGTAATCGAGAATGAAGTAGAAAGGGACTAGTTAGGTTTTCATTTTTACCTATAACTAGCCCCTCTTACCATTTTTAAATAAAGAAAAAGTTCTTGGAATAAAAAAGAACTTTATTTTTTGACAAGTAACTGGAGGAATCTACGTTGTTAGATAAAGAATATCGAATTCTCGTTATCAACCCAGGTTCAACATCTACGAAAATAGGGGTATTCGATAATGAAATGTCTATCCTAGAAAAAACGATACGTCATGATTCGGAAATTATTAATAATTTTGAAAATATTATTGATCAATACGAATTTCGAAAAAATATGATTCTTGAAGCCTTGGATACTGAAGGGATCAACATTTCAAAATTAAGTGCTGTCTGTGGTCGAGGTGGACTTTTGCGCCCTATTGAAGGTGGTACCTATGCTGTTAATGATATAATGCTTCAAGATTTAAGAGCTGGTTATGCTGGACAGCACGCCTCAAATCTTGGGGGGATTATCGCCTACGAAATAGCTTCAGGTTTAAATATACCTTCCTATATTGTGGACCCGGTAGTAGTAGATGAGTTGGATGACATTGCGAGAATATCTGGTTTTTCTCTAATTGAAAGAAAAAGTATCTTTCATGCTTTAAATCAAAAGGCAGTGGCAAGAAGGGTTTCAAAAGAATTAGGGAAAAAATACGAAGAGTTAAATTTGATTGTGACCCATATGGGCGGTGGTATTACGGTAGGTGCTCATAAAGAAGGAAGAGTCGTTGATGTTAATAACGGACTTCATGGAGATGGTCCGTTTAGCCCTGAACGTGCCGGTACAGTACCTGCTGGAGACCTTATTTCACTTTGTTTTTCAGGTGACTATTATAGAGAAGAAATTATGCGGAAACTAGTTGGTCAAGGTGGATTAGTTGGATATCTAGGGACCAACGATGCTATAAAAGTGGAACAAATGATTGTAAAAGGAGACCCAAAAGCTAGCCTTGTCTATTCTGCCATGGCATATCAAGTGGCAAAAGAAATTGGTTCTGCAAGTGCAGTTCTTAATGGAAAAGTAGATGCGATCATTCTTACTGGTGGTCTTGCTTATGGGAAGGATTTTGTAAAAAAAATCAGTGATCGAATAAATTGGATTGCCGATGTGATTATACACCCAGGTGAAAACGAGCTTCAAGCTCTTGTTGAAGGTGCTCTACGTGTCCTTAGAGGGGAAGAAAAAGTGAAGGATTATCCTGGGAAAATGAAAAAAGCGACTTCGGTTTAAGGAGGAGATATTTCGATGGCACATGAATATGATTTAGTGATTCTAGGCGGTGGAACCGGAGGCTATGTTGCTGCAATTAAAGCTGCGCAGCTAGGTTTAAAAACAGCGGTTGTTGAAAAAGCAAAACTTGGTGGAACCTGTCTTCATAATGGGTGTATTCCAAGTAAAGCACTACTAAGAAGTGCTGAAGTTTACGCTCAAACAAAGCACAGTGAAGATTTTGGTGTTATCACAAATGGAGAAGTCTCCATAAACTTCACTAAGGTTCAAGAGCGTAAAGAGAAAATTGTTGACCAATTACATAAAGGCGTTCAAATGCTAATGAAAAAAGGGAAAATTGATGTGTATGAAGGACTAGGTAGAATACTAGGCCCATCCATTTTTTCTCCAATGCCTGGAACGATTTCGGTTGAAATGAATAACGGCAGCGAAAATGAAATGTTAATCCCGAAAAACGTTATTGTATCCACTGGTTCTCGTCCTCGTACATTGCCTGGTCTTGAAATCGACGGCACATATATATTAACTTCTGATGAAGCTTTAACCATGGAAAAATTACCTGCATCGATGATTATAGTTGGTGGTGGAGTTATCGGAATCGAGTGGGCATCAATGCTTTCTGATTTTGGAGTGGAAGTAACCGTAATTGAATATGCTAATCGAATTATTCCAACTGAAGACATAGAAATCTCTAAAGAAATGCAACGTTTAATGAAGAAAAAAGGTGTGAAAATTGTTACTGGAGCTAAAGTTCTTCCTGAAACATTAGTGAAAGACAATGGAGTTAGAATTTCTGCAGAAATCAAGGGTGAAAATAAAGAATTTCAAGCTGAAAAGCTTCTTGTATCTGTTGGGCGCCAAGCTAATGTTGAGGGAATTGGTCTTGAAAACACAGAAATTCAGCTTGACCGTGGCTTTATTGTGACAAATGAATACTACCAAACAAAGGAATCTCATATCTATGCAATTGGAGACGTTATCGGTGGCTTGCAGCTTGCACATGTTGCTTCACATGAGGGGATTGTTGCAGTAGAGCATATCGCAGGAAAAAATCCTTCAGCAATTCATTATGACCATATTTCAAGATGTATTTATAGTACACCTGAAGTAGCAAGTGTCGGTATTACAGAAGAGCAAGCCGTTGAAAGAGGCCATAAAGTCAAGGTTGGCAAGTTTTCATTCCGAGCAATCGGAAAAGCGCTTGTATTTGGTGAAAGTGATGGATTTGTGAAAATAATTGCGGATGAGGAAACAAATGATTTATTAGGTGTACATATGATTGGTCCTCATGTGACAGATATGATTTCCGAAGCTGGTCTAGCAATGGTTTTAGATGCAACACCATGGGAAATTGGTCAAACCATTCACCCGCATCCTACGCTATCAGAGGCTATCGGAGAAGCCGCGCTTGCTGTCGATGGAAAAGCCATTCATGGTTAAAAAAATTTAGAGTTCAAAATACTGTTTAAACCTATAAATAACACGCATATGTGGATATTGAGATATTTTAAGTTTTAAAACATAGGAGGTAGAAAATATGACGGAGAATCGTCATCAAGCATTAGGTTTAAGTGATCAAAAAGTATTAGAAATGTATGAAACAATGCTTTTAGCACGCCGAATTGACGAACGTATGTGGTTATTAAATCGTGCTGGTAAAATACCATTTGTTATCTCATGTCAAGGTCAAGAGGCAGCTCAAGTTGGAGCAGCGTTTGCGCTTGACCGTGAAAAGGACTATGTTCTTCCTTATTATCGAGATATGGGAGTTGTTTTAACTTTTGGAATGACACCAACAGAATTGATGCTGTCAGGTTTCGCAAAGGCTGAAGATCCAAACTCAGGTGGACGACAAATGCCAGGTCACTTTGGTCAGAAGAAAAACCGCATCGTGACAGGTTCATCGCCTGTAACTACCCAAGTTCCACATGCTGTTGGAATTGCACTTGCTGGAAAATTGGAAGAAAGTGACTTAGTAACTTTTGTAACCTTTGGTGAGGGATCATCTAACCAAGGAGATTTCCATGAAGGGGCAAACTTTGCTGGAGTTCATAAGCTTCCTGTAATCTTTATGTGTGAAAACAACAAATACGCTATTTCTGTTCCAATTGAAAAGCAATTGGGCTGTGAAAAAGTTTCCGATCGCGCAATTGGTTATGGTATGCCTGGTTACACTGTAGATGGTAACGATCCTTTAGAAGTATATAAAGTGGTGAAGGAAGCTGCAGATCGCGGGCGTCGTGGTGAAGGCCCGACACTGGTTGAAACGGTTTCTTATCGTTTAACAGCTCATTCATCTGATGATGACGATAGAGCTTACCGTGAACAAGATGAAGTTGCTGAAGCGAAAGCAAAGGATCCAATCATTACTTTCGCTGCATACTTGAAGGAAGTAGGAGTACTTACTGATGAAAGTCAAAAAGAAATCAATGATCGGATTATGAAGATAGTGAATGAAGCAACTGACTACGCTGAAAATGCACCATATGCAGACCCAGAGTATGCTCTGAAATATGTTTATGCGGAATAGTAAGGGGGAATAAACATGGCAGTAATTTCATATATCGATGCGGTAACAATGGCCATTCGTGAAGAAATGGAAAGAGATCCAAAGGTATTTGTCCTTGGAGAAGATGTAGGAAGAAAAGGTGGAGTTTTCAAAGCTACCCATGGTTTATACGATCAATTTGGTGAATATCGTGTGCTTGATACACCCCTAGCTGAATCAGCAATTGCTGGTGTTGGAATTGGTGCGGCCATGTATGGTATGCGTCCAATAGCAGAAATGCAATTTGCAGATTTTATTATGCCCGCGGTCAATCAAATTGTATCAGAAGCGGCAAAAATTCGTTATCGATCAAATAATGATTGGAGCTGTCCAATAGTTATCAGAGCACCTTATGGTGGTGGCGTGCACGGTGCTCTTTATCACTCACAGTCAGTGGAAGCTATGTTTGCAAACACACCTGGTTTAAAGATTGTCATGCCATCTACTCCTTACGATGTAAAAGGACTGTTAAAAGCAGCTATTCGCGATGAGGATCCTGTATTATTTTTCGAACACAAAAGAGCATATCGCTTAATTAAAGGTGAGGTTCCTGAAGATGACTATACCTTACCAATTGGTAAGGCTGATGTAAAACGTGATGGCGAGGATATAACTGTCATTACATATGGTTTATGTGTCCACTTTGCCCTACAGGCGGCTGAAAGACTAGCTAAGGATGGGATTTCTGCTCATATTCTTGATTTACGTACTGTTTACCCGTTAGATAAAGAAGCCATTATTGAAGCAGCAACTAAAACTGGTAAAGTACTATTAGTTACTGAGGACAATAAAGAGGGAAGTATCATGAGTGAAGTTTCTGCTATTATTGCTGAGAATTGCTTGTTTGAATTAGATGCGCCGATTAAACGTCTTGCAGGACCAGATGTTCCTGCGATGCCTTATGCTCCAACAATGGAAAAATTCTTTATGGTAAATCCAGATAAAGTCGAAAAAGCGATGCGTGAACTAGCAGAGTTTTAAGATGCATTAAGAATATTAGAGGAGGTTTACCCCTTGGCTATAGAACAAATCAAAATGCCCCAGTTAGGGGAAAGTGTTACAGAAGGTACGATAAGTAAATGGCTCGTATCTGTCGGTGATAAAGTAAATAAATACGATCCGTTATGTGAAGTGATGACAGATAAAGTAAATGCAGAAGTTCCGTCTTCCTTTTCAGGTGTCATAAAAGAATTAATAGCAAGCGACGGTGATACATTAGCAGTTGGAGAAGTTATTTGTACGATTGAAGTAGAGGGTGGGGCAATTGATTCAACTACCGCACCAGCAGCTCCTACAAGTGAAACTCCTGTTACTACTGGTGTAAAAGAAGTGGAAGTGGATGCACCGAATAAAGCGCGTTATTCACCAGCCGTTCTTAAACTTTCACAAGAACATGGAATTGATTTAGCTCAAGTAAGAGGATCTGGTGCGGGTGGCCGTATCACTCGTAAAGATTTATTAAGTATCATGGAGTCTGGTAACATTCCAAAGGCAGGAGCAGTACCTGCACCTGCACAAGCAGTTGTTGAAACACCTACAGCAGTTTCACCGGTGGCAGCTTCTTCAACAGTTGCACCAAAAGCAGCTCCAGCAGCACCAAGCATTCCTACAATGCCAGGTGATATCGAAATTCCTGTTACGGGTGTGCGTAAAGCAATTGCTGCGAACATGCTACGTAGTAAGCATGAAGCACCACATGCATGGACAATGCTTGAAGTGGATGTTACTAATCTTGTGGAATATCGAAATTCCTTAAAGGATGAATTTAAGAAAAAAGAAGGATTTAATTTAACCTTCTTTGCTTTCTTTGTCAAAGCTGTTGCTCAAGCACTGAAAGAATACCCCCAAATCAACTCTATGTGGGCAGGAGATAAAATCATTCAAAAGAATGATATTAACCTGAACATAGCTGTTGCAACAGATGATGCTTTGTTTGTTCCAGTTATTAAGCATGCGGATGAAAAAACAATCAAGGGTATTGCTCGTGAGATTACTGAGTTAGCTGGTAAAGTTCGTAAGGGGCAACTAAAATCAGAAGATATGCAAGGTGGTACCTTCACTGTAAACAATACGGGTTCATTTGGTTCCGTTCAATCAATGGGTATCATCAATTATCCACAAGCAGCAATCCTTCAAGTCGAGTCTATTGTAAAGCGTCCAGTTGTTATGAATAATGGCATGATTGCTGTTAGAGATATGGTCAACCTATGTATGTCACTTGACCATCGTGTTTTAGACGGCCTAGTTTGTGGACGTTTCTTACAACGTATTAAGGAAATATTAGAAAATACATCAAAAGATACAACATCAATTTATTAATCGAAACAAGAGTGGCTGCGAATGGTGGTCACTCTTGTTTATTTTCTATTATTTCTTTCCAATTGGATTTATACTAAAATAGTATAGTAGAAATAATTAAGAATTTATAGAAAATAAGCGAAAACGAGGGGAGGGAAGCTGTCATAACAGCATCCAAATGAGGAATGAAACATTTTTACCTTCAAGCTTAAAAGAATGGGAAATAAAGGCTGAGGATTCACTAAAAGGAAAGAAGCTAGATTCTTTGTATACCGATACATATGAAAACATTATTTTGAAACCGCTTTATTTAAAACAAGACAGTCTAATTAACTCAGGTTTCCCTGGGGGAACTGACTACCGAAGAGGACTTCATGCACTTGGATATCATTCTAATCCCTGGAAGATTTCCCAAGAGATTACCTACCAAAATGCTGAAGAATTAGAAAAAAAGTTAGCAGATGCTCTAGAAAAGGGACAAACTGCTTTATCGTTCAAGGTAAAGAAGGCACTTTTAGATGACACAAAAAAAATTGAGGATATATTAAACCCATTTATTAATAAAGTTCCCTTTGCTATTGAAACAGAAGGGTTTCAAAGTATCTTTTTATCTCAATTAAGAGCTGTTGTATCAAATAAAGATGTGTGTGGCTATGTGGCTGAAGATCCCTTGTCTTTTTTAGTGAAGAAGGGGTCCCTACCATACACATTAAATAGCTATATGGATACGTGGGCAGAAACGATTATTCAAACATCTCAGGAACTACCTAATTTAAAAACAATACTAATTGATACTACCCCTTACCACAACGGTGGCGCTAATGCGATTCAGGAACTGGCACTTTCGTTAGCTACAGGAGTTTTTTATCTAGAAGAATTAGGAAAACGAGGTCTTCGAAATGAAGAGTTCTTTGAAAAAGTCATCTTTAAATTTCAAATCGGTTCCAATTTCTTTCTTGAGTTAGCGAAGATAAGAGCTGCACGAGTTCTCTGGGATAAGTTAGGTGAAGCATACAATATATCTCCTGAAAAAAGAGGGATGGAAATCATTGCAGAAACCTCCTCTTTTAATAAATCATTATACGACGAACACGTTAATATCCTCCGTGCTGGTAATGAAGCTTTTGCTGCAGTGTTAGGGGGAGTTCAGTTTTTACAAGTTGGGGCGTTTAATGAATTAGGGAAGGTTACTAGTTTATCAGAGAGATTAGCCCGAAACACTCAACTCATTTTGAAGGAAGAATCCCACCTTAAACATATTGTGGACCCGGCAGGTGGATCTTGGTACATCGAATCTTTAACAGGTGAACTTGCCGAAAAGGCTTGGGAATATTTCTTATCGATTGATGAAAAGGATGGAATCTTAGAGGTTCTTCAATCAAACTGGATCCAAACGGAAATCTCTGAAGTATTGCATAAGCGACTTCAAGATGTTTACACGAGAAAACAAAGTATTATTGGAACAAATGTGTATGCTAATCTTCAAGAAAAAGTGAAACATTCGCACTTACATAAATCGAGTGAATTATCTAAAGGTGAATACCATACCATTCTTCCCATCCAATCAACTAGATTGTCTGAAACATTTGAGAATTTAAGATATCGAACAAATCAATTAGAAAATAAAAATCCAATTGGTCTCCTTTGTTTAGGGGAATTAAAACAATTTAAAGCAAGGGCTGACTTTATTGCAGGGTTACTATCTGCAGGAGGATTAGGAAGTAACAGAAGCAATCCATTATATAACCATGATGATGCCCATTTATTCTTAGCTGAAACTAACCTCAAGCATTACATCATTTGCAGTTCAAATGAAAAATATAATGAAATTGGCCCTCAAGAAGTCAAAAAATTAAAGGAATTGAATCCAAGTGTGAAATTTTATCTGGCTGGTCTACCAGAAAAGGACACTCAGGCTGAGTGGCTGGAAGCGGGAATTGAGCAATTTGTTCATGTCAAAATAAATTGCTATGAATTTTTAACTTCTATAATGACAGAATTAGAGGAGGTGTAGATCATGAAAAATAGACCTGACTTTC
>DASQIV010000011.1:0-2537 GCA_035631415.1 Pseudoneobacillus sp.
CATGTTGTTTTTGGTGAAGTGGTTGTAATCGGTAATGGAATTGGATTTAATCGAAAAAAAGGTGAAGAGCTGTCTACAGAAGCAATTGAAAAATTGTTTGTCTTGACAAATGAAAAAGAACAAACAAATTATCTGAAGCTACTACCTTTTATTGAAGATGACATTCAGAAAGTGATTATTTCAGCTATCGAATTAATTAAACAAAAGAAGCGTTCTCCTTTAAATGAACATATTCATGTGGCCTTTACAGATCATTTAATGTTTGCGATTAACCGAATAAAAAATGGCTTAGAATTAGGGAATCCATTTCTAATGGAAACAAAGACCCTATATCCCGAAGAATTTACCATTGCTCTTGATGTGGTGAATATGATCAATGAAAAATTGAATGTCGCTTTACCAGAAGGTGAGGCTGGATTTATTGCACTTCATATCCATAGTGCAATCGCAAATAAAAACCTTTCAGAAGTTAATCAATACAATCAATTGATTTCACAGCTCATAGATATGGTGGAAGAAAATTTTCAATTGAAAATTGATAAAGAAAGTATTGATTATATGAGATTAGTTCGCCATTTACGATTTACCATAGAACGTGTAAAAAATGGAGAAGTTGTGTCGGAACCAGAAAAAATTGCTTTTCTATTGAAGCAGGAATACCCTCTGTGCTATAATCTCTCGTGGAAACTCATAAAAGTGATGCAGCAAACACTGCAAAAACCAATATATGATGCTGAGGCTGTGTATTTAACGATGCACCTCCAAAGGCTTCAAAATAAACATGAATAATTTATACTTATTTTACGTGTTACTGATTCGATCAGGCATGAGTAAAAGAAGATAATTGAAATGGAAACTTAGGGGTAATCTATCCTTAAGACCATTCATTATTTCTTTTCTCATGCCTTTTTTTGTTTTTATGGTTAGTTTTGGTAACGCTTTTATGAGCAAAATAATAAAGGAGGAATACACAATGTTTAAAAAAGCATTTGGTGTTTTACAAAAAGTTGGTAAAGCGTTAATGTTACCTGTTGCTCTTTTACCAGCTGCTGGTATTTTATTGGCATTAGGTGCCGCATTAAAAAATCCCGTACTGTTAGATATAGCTCCATTTTTAGATAACACGGGAGTTCGAATGGTTGCTTCTATTATGCAAAGTGCGGGGGATATCGTTTTCGGAAACCTTGCCTTACTATTTGCGGTAGGGGTTGCTGTTGGATTAGCGGGTGGAGAAGGAGTAGCGGGTCTAGCTGCCATAATCGGTTATTTAATCATGAATGTAACGATGGGTACAGCTCTTGGTCTAACTGCAGAAGATGTTAATGGTTTAAACTATGCTAGTATTTTAGGGGTTCCGACACTACAAACAGGAGTATTTGGCGGTATTATCGTCGGGATTATAGCTGCAGGCTTATATAATCGATTCTACGAAATTGAATTACCTTCTTATTTAGGATTCTTTGCAGGAAAACGTTTCGTTCCAATCATTACTGCTGGAACAGCTATTGTTCTTGGATTACTTATGTTAATCATTTGGCCTCCAATTCAAAGTGGTTTAAATGCATTTTCTCAAAACATGGTACATGCGAACTTAACGGTATCAGCTTTTATTTTTGGATTAATCGAACGTTCGTTGATTCCTTTTGGATTACATCATATATTCTACTCACCTTTCTGGTACGAGTTTGGAGAATATACGACGAAAGCTGGAGAAGTTGTACGTGGTGACCAGCGTATTTTCATGGCACAAATTAGTGATAATGTTCAAAATCTTACAGCTGGTACATTCATGACAGGTAAATTCCCATTCATGATGTTCGGTTTACCTGCCGCAGCTTTAGCGATTTATCATGAAGCGCGTCCTGAAAGAAAAGTGATTGTTGGTGGATTGATGGCATCAGCAGCCTTAACTTCATTCTTAACAGGTATTACAGAACCAATTGAATTCTCATTCTTATTTGTAGCACCAATACTATTTGGTATTCATGCAGTCTTCGCTGGTTTATCATTTATGGTTATGCATTTATTGGATGTAAAAATTGGTATGACATTTTCAGGTGGTTTGATTGACTATATCTTGTTCGGTTTAATTAATCCTCAAACAAATGCTTGGTTAGTGATTCCGGTTGGGTTAGTCTTTGCTGTTATTTACTATTTTGGATTCCGCTTTGCTATTCGTAAGTTTAATTTGAAAACACCAGGACGTGAAGTTGCTAGTGATGAAGATGGAGAGGTAACTAAAGGTAAAGCTGGAGATCTTCCATATAATATCCTTGAAGCGATGGGTGGAAAAGAAAATATCGCTCATTTAGATGCTTGTATTACACGTCTTCGTGTATCAGTAAATGATGTAAAAAATGTGAATAAAGAACAATTGAAAAAACTTGGAGCAGCTGGGGTATTAGAAGTAGGTAATAATATTCAAGCTATTTTTGGTCCTCGTTCAGAAACCATTAAAGGTCAAATGAAAGATATTATGAGCGGAAAAAAACCGGTTGTAGTAGAAAAGGCACCTGAAAAAGGTGTAGAGCAACAAA
>DASQIV010000012.1:0-3012 GCA_035631415.1 Pseudoneobacillus sp.
GCTAAAATTTTAATACGGGCTGCTAATACGCTTTGTAAATGTTTTGGTAGTACTCGTTCAACACGAAGAATACCATCGACCCGATAGCGGACCACAATTTTATTTTCCTGTGGGTCAATGTGGATATCACTAGCCTTTTGCGTAACGGCATTTAAAAAGATTTGATTGACCAATCGAACAATCGGCGAATCCTGTTCCGTTACTTTTTCTTCTTGGACTCTAGGTGCTACCGGCATTTCACTCATAAACTCATCGAACCCAGAATCGATATCATAATATTTATTAATAGCCCTTAAAATATCATCCTTTGTGGCAATTGCCGTTTCAATGTGAAAACCTGTTGAAAGTCGTAGATCATCAATGGCATAAAAGTCCATCGGGTCCGTCATCGCTACAAATAGCTTTTCGCCTTCTTTTTTTAGAGGGATTAGCAGGTTTCTTCTTGCCACCTCTTTTGGAACAAGATTAAACAAACTCGTATCAAATGGATAGCGATAAAGGCTAATATGAGGAATCCCAAGTTGAAATTCCAGTACTTCAATCAATTGTTGTTCAGTAATATATCCTTTTTCTAATAGAGCGTCCCCGAGACGTTGATTACGATTTTTCTCTAATAAGGCATCTTGAAGCTGGTCCTCTGTGATTAATCCTGCTTCTACTAATAAATCACCGAGTCTTTTTCTCAATTGCTTCATCACCTTCGCCCCACTTTCTCTATCAAAAAATTATTTATTTTGGTCCGTTTCTTCTACAACGGTTCCTTCCGCATCCGTATCAGCTTCTGTAGGTACCTCTTCCTGAATGGTTTCCTCAGTAATCTGCTCGTTATCACTTTCAGAAACGAGAGAATCATCTATTATTTCGCCTTCTACCGGATTCTCAGACTCTACAACATTATTAATTAACCCCACCACTTCAACCCTGTGTTGTGGAGCGTAGAAATCTTTAGAAATCAATTCTCTCCCGATATATTCACCATTCTGTGATAACGTTTTCCGATAAACTTCAATATATGACCCATTTTTCCCACTAGCCTTTTCTTTTGTTTCCCCAGGTAATAGTAGAGGATCATAACGTTTAATTGTTTTTGGTTCAAAGGTTTGTTCATTACTTAATTCAATTTCATATTTATTCACAAAAGGATAACCAAGTAAATCAAGCTGAACATATCCATCTTTAGGACTCATTTTTATCGTAAAATCTTCTCGATTTGAATTATAAAAAATAAAATCCCAATTCAAACTGCTATCTATTTTTGCTTCATAACCTAAAGTAATTCCGTCCACTAATTCCATCCCTATATGACGTTCTTGTATAGTAAAATTAGTCGGCAATACTAATTGATATACGCTAGAAGAGATCGTATTTAATAGTCCAGCTGGCAACTCACCTACATTTTGTTCCTTTAAGTATTTGTTTAAGGAAAACGTAGATTCTGCCGGAATCGATATTTCTGTGATTTTATCCATTAACGGATCCATATTATCTATTTCGACTCTTACAGTGGAAAGAACTTCTTTTTCAGCTGTTGTAGCAAGGTATTGATTTATATTCAATTCTTTTTGATTCGTTAAAGTTTGTGCAAGCGTCAATAAGTCCGTCTCAAGCTGTTCCGTTACTGTTACCGAAGGAGCTAAAATGACCACAACCTGCTGTAGCTTTTCTTTATTGATTTGAACCACTAATGGATTTTGCACTCCATCTACAGCTGAAAGAATAGATTCTTCAATCTGAAAAGTAAAGATTCCGCTATCCATCGAAAGTGTTTTTTCACGGTAATTTAATACAATGGTGGCACTTGTTTGCCACTCTTCTACCTGTTTTGTTACTAATGTGATTGCTTGTTGCTGAGAAATACCTGAAAGATCTATCGGACCAAGCATGGTACCCTTTGAATATAGATCACTTTTAGTAGCAAAGGTTTCATAGACATTTGAGCCAAAATGAGCAAAAGCGAAAATATAACTGGAAGAAAGAAGTATGATTAAAAATAGTTTCGCAAATTGATTCTTCTTCACCTTTTCGCCTCCCATCTCAGTTGAATTTGTTAAACTTCTTCAAGCAGCTTTTCAATTTCTGATAAATAATTCTGTTTTTTTAAAGGCAGCTCTTTTTTCACTGCTACCGTTTCTTTGTTAGGCACTGGAGTAAATTCTTTTAACGGGATAATCTCATCCACATCCAAAACATTCTCTACTATGCTTTCCTCATCTATTTCATCATTTAATTTTTCTTTGAAAGTAAGTGGCGTGATTTCTTCCAACTCATTTGCAAAATCGACAGTAATATATTCTTTAGGATTTTCGATATTGCTATCTATTTCAACGTTCTCAACAGAATGTTCCCAATGTTTCGGGAGTTCTACTAACTCTGTATCTGTTTCTTCTGTAAGATTTAACTGTTCCTTCATCACAAAATCTAGCTTTATTGTCTCTGCCTTTTCTTCAGTCTCTTTTAATAGGTTCAAAAGTTCATTTTCTTCTTCTTGGCTTAGTTTGATCACTTCTGAAGAGAATCCGTCTTTTAAAGTATTATGACTATAGTCTTCTTCACTTGTTAAAGTCTCTAGAATAAGACTTTCTTCTTCAGGCTGTATTTCTAATTCTGATAATATTAAATCCAATTGATCAGTAGTCTGACCTAAGCTTTCTTCCTCAATCGGTGCCACCAAAACTTTTTCCTCTAACAATGATGTAAGTGTGCTAACGTCCTTTTCCTCTTCCTCTTCCTCTTCCTCTTCATCTTCATCTTCATCGTCTACATATATCGTAAAGTTATCTTTGTCCATTACAAAGTCTATATCTTCATTGTTCATATAAATAAACTTCTCAAAACGTGTATGTAATAAGTATGATAATGTGGTTATTAATAATAGGAGAATTAATACTGTTTGCCAAAGCGGATAACTCCATTGAGCTAAAAGTCCCGAAATAGCAATCAATAAAGAAGAGATCACAATCGATAGTTTCCCTTTTTTAGAGATTCCGATATTCAAAAAGAATAGTATAGGTA
>DASQIV010000013.1:0-7996 GCA_035631415.1 Pseudoneobacillus sp.
GTTAAAATCCACACGACAAAATACTCTTTTTCCCTTAACCTCTACATCTTTAACCGTCTTTTTATTCATACAAAAAGGACCTCCCAAATAGAAATAACCCTTTACCGCATTAACGTATTGGGGGTCTGACCCCCAGTGCGTTAATGCGGTAGAGAAATAGAAAAGGGAAGCGGGGGAATCCTCCCCGCTCCCCTTTTCAAGCTACTAGCATCATTTTCCATTTTTTATTATAGCCGTTCCATTTTCTAATATCCAATTTGGACTAAAAGAAATGGCGACTATTTTTCAAAAATTAAAGTCCTTTATTAGCGATGTAGTCTACAAGGTCAACAACGCGGTGAGAGTAACCACTTTCGTTATCATACCAAGAAATAACTTTTACCATGCTGCCTTCCATAACCATTGTAGAAAGAGCATCGATAGTAGAAGAAGCTGGGCTACCATTGTAGTCACTTGATACAAGTGGCTCTTCGCTGTAGTAAAGGATTCCTTTTAAATCACCTTCAGCCGCTGCTTTAAGAGCTGAGTTGATTTCGTCAACTGTCACATCTTTATCTAATTCAGCAACAAGGTCAACTAAAGAAACGTTAGGAGTTGGAACACGCATTGCTCCACCGTTTAATTTTCCTTTTAATTCAGGTAATACTAATGAAACTGCTTTAGCTGCACCAGTAGAAGTTGGGATAATGTTTTCCGCAGCTGCACGAGCACGACGAAGGTCTTTATGCGGAAGGTCAAGAATTTGTTGGTCATTTGTGTATGAGTGAACAGTTGTCATCATTCCACGCTTGATTCCAAAGTTGTCATGTAAAACTTTAGCAAAAGGAGCTAAACAGTTTGTAGTACAAGATGCATTTGAGATAACATGGTGGTTAGCAGCATCGTACTTATCGTGGTTAACACCCATAACGATTGTAATATCTTCATCTGTTGCAGGAGCAGAAATAATTACTTTCTTTGCGCCAGCTTCTAAATGTTTTGCTGCGTCTGAACGCTTTGTGAAACGACCAGTAGATTCGATAACCACATCTACCCCAAGATCGCCCCATCCTAATTGTGCAGGATCTCTTTCAGCAAGAACCTTTACTTTGTGAGAACCAACAACTAGGTATTCACCATCAACTGTTACATCCTCAGCTAATTTCCCATGAACTGTATCATATTTTAAAAGATGCGCTAAAGTGTGTGCATCTGTTAAGTCATTTACTGCTACGATTTCTACATTAGAATTCTTTAATGCTGCACGGAAAACGTTACGTCCGATACGACCAAATCCATTAATACCAACTTTTACTGCCATGATAATTTCCTCCTTTAGTACAATAAGGGTAATTTTTTAAAAAATGGTTCTAAATACTTGGTGTAACTAGCATTTGACATAAGGTTGAACCCCGTAAATGGATCAGTTACATTTTATTTAATTGAAATCAGAATTCAAAAATCAAATTCTAATTCATTAACAAAGTTTTGGCTGCCCCTTCATCCGTAATCAGAATGGTTGAGGATGGGGCTTTCTGCAAATAGGCTCTAATTGCTTTTGCTTTCGAAGCTCCTCCAGCTACAGCAATCACATTTGGTATTTGATCTAAATCACTTAATTGAAGGCCCACTGTTAATACCTTGTGAACGACTTCTCCTGATTCATTAAAATAGTAGCCAAACGCTTCGCCAACTGCTTTTTCTTCCTTTAATTTTTCCATGTCACTAGCATTAGTTTTACGTCGTTCCGCCATTGTTATAGCGTCTCCAATTCCATGTAAAACCATGCTTGCGGTACGAATGTTTTCTACAACCTCTTTAATCATTGGCTCTTTCATAAAGGATTCATAGATTTCCTCGCTCACCTGATCAGGGACATAGAAAACCCGATGCTTTTGATTTGTATTGGCCGCCATAATCGAGCAGATCGTGTTGGCTTGGTTTTGAACATCCTCACCAATGCCACCTCGTGCAGGAACAAACAATACGTCGCCTGAAATAATATCAGGGGTTAACTTATCAGCGACTGCAGCCATTGTTGTGCCACCAGTTACTGCGATTATATCTTTTCCATGAACCGAGTCCTTCATGCTTGAAGCAACCGAGTTCCTAGAAGGAACCAATACTTTCATTCTCGAAGCACAAGCTCTGCCCAATTCGCTTTTAATCCAAGGGGATTCATCACTGTCGCCAGAGACCACAACAACTTTGCGTATTTGGAACATCGACTGTAACTTTTCTTCCATTACGTCTATACCCGCTGCTTCTCTCATTACACTTTCCAGTTTTTCAAGTAAATCTTTACCAATTGAGGTCAATTCCATTCCGACACTCGTAATCGATAACAGATTTTGTTCTTTTAAAAACTCGACTTCACTTCGCAGAACACGTTCAGTAAATCCTAAACTTTGTGCTAAGCTTCTTCTTCCTACAGGCTGCATTCGATTTATGTATCGTAGGATGTGATAGCGCTTTTGCATAATTTGAAGCAGGTCAGGTAACAATTTCTTTTGAATATCTATTAATGAGTACATAAGACAAGAACTCCTTCATGTCTTCATAGAGACAAAATTATCTTTAGGGTTTCTATAAGGAAATTTAAACTTTTAAAAAATGATCCAAAGCCAATTTTCTCTCCTTGGTCTTAAAAAGTCCCTCTTAGACAAATTATGTCCCACTAGCTTAAAAAAAAATCACCCCTGGCTACAATTTACATTGTAACAGGAGTGAAAACTAGTTTCAACCTATAAACTCAGGCTTTTTTCTTGTAAACGGTTACTTATGACATTTTTGTTAACATGGCCATATCCGACTTCTTCCCCATCAATTTCCACAACCGGAATCATTAATCCGTATTTTTCGGTTAACTCATCACTTTCATCAATATCTTTTTCGATATAGATAAAATCCATCTCTTGTTTTATCTCTTCAATCACCATTTTCGCCTTTTCACATAAATGGCATTTATTTCTCGTATAGAAAGTAAGGGTTGGTTTACTCATATTCTTTAACTCCTTTAGCCTTCATATCTTCTTCTTTTGGAAGAGGAAGCGATTCCTAATTGATCTCGATATTTCGCAACCGTTCTCCTTGAAACAATGATTGCATCATTGTCTTTTAAAAGAGAGACGATTTCTTGATCCGATAGTGGCTTTTGCTTATTTTCATTTTCAATTAATTTTATGAGTGCCGTTTTCACTTGAGTGGAAGAAGTGGTTTCATCATTAGTCGTTTGAATGGTGCTCGTAAAGAACGACTTTAATTCATAAACACCAAAAGGTGTTTGCACATATTTTTCGCGAACGGCCCTGCTAACAGTGGATTCATGAACCTCAATTTCATCCGCTACTTCCTTCATCGTCATCGGCTTTAATTTCGATGGACCATGTTGAAAAAAGTCTGGCTGTTTTTCGACGATTTTCAGCGCAACCTTCTGAAGCGTCTCTTTTCTTTGTTCCAAACTTCGCATCAACCACTGATAATTTTGTACTTGATGATTCATGTAATGTGCGACTTGCTTGTCATTGGACTTTGCATATTGCCGATAGAATTCATCGTTAAAAGAAATTTTCGGAAGCTGTTCGTCAAAAACCGTAATGGTGTACTCCAAACCATCCCAGCTAACAACCACGTCAGGTACGATAAAAGCTGTATGGCCGGATTTAAAGACAGCTCCTGGTTTCGGATTCAATGTTGTAATAAGGTCAAACGCTGACTGAATGTCGCTTAAACTGATCTTTAATCGTTTGGCTATGTCCTTCCACTTCTTTTCAGCAAAAGGCTCAAAATAGGATTCCACAAGGGTAATCGCTAATTTGTGCGGTTCTGGATTTCGTTTTAATTGAAGTAATAAACACTCCTGTAACGACCGCGCACCAATACCAGCAGGCTCCATCGCTTGAAGCATGTTAATACACATTTCTTTATGCTCTGGTGGTAGATCAAGTTGGACCGCTTCTTCGGTTAAGTATCCATTTTCATCAATCAAATATATCAATTTTTCAATAGCAGGTCTAATAGGTTTAATCTCATTATTTAGTGGTATTTGTGAAATGAGATGGTCCACAATTGATTTTTGATTGTCACCGATTTGTTCTAGCCAATTATGCTCGATGGTTTTGGTGTTGATTTTCGTTTTCTTTTTTCGATCTGTGAGGGGATTAACAGGCACTACGGTTGGCTCTACTTGAATAAGTGGATTTTCTAATGCCTTATTTTCAAGAAATTCAGCGAGTTCTTGTGTAGAATATTGCAATAACGCAATAGCTTGTGACAGCTCTTGTGTCATTGTCAATTTCAAGCTTTGTTGTTGAAATAGTCCCTGTTTGAAACTCATATACCCTCACCTCCAACCTACATTTTACAATATCTAGTGGAATTGGTGAATGGGAAGAAATTGGAAGGGTTTTCATAACGCAACAGGAGCCTCCCTGAACCGCCCTCGGAAAGACGATTGACTAGAGCAAAAATCAACACGACCGTTAAATACAGCATAAAAAAATAAACCCCCTGGCCACAAAATAAGTGAACAAGAGGTTTATTAGTGACGCCCTCGGAGGGAATCGAACCCCCATTTCAAGAACCGGAATCTTACGTGCTATCCGTTGCACCACGAGGGCATATTAGAGTTGCTTACCTATTATATAAAAGCTTTAGTCTCTTTGCAAGAAAAAACAATACCCTCAGTGAAAGGACAATTGATTAAAAAAAACGTTTTTAGGGTATGATGGTTAAAGGATTTTCAAGGTTATGAAAGTTGTCGAACGAAAACAACCGTTTAAAGATTCGTATTGTTTGACCTTAATTGACCATCAGTGTATGATAACTATACATAACTACTCTTTCATTTTAAAGGAGGAAATAAAGATGAATTTGATACCTACAGTTATTGAGCAAACCAATCGTGGCGAAAGAGCCTATGATATTTACTCTCGTCTTTTAAAAGACCGTATTATCATGTTAGGTAGTGCAATCGATGATCATGTAGCAAATAGCATCGTAGCACAATTACTATTCCTAGAAGCGGATAATCCGGAAAAAGATATATCCCTTTACATTAACAGCCCTGGTGGAAGCATTACAGCTGGTATGGCTATTTATGATACCATGCAATTCATCAAACCAAAAGTTCAAACGATTTGTATCGGTATGGCTGCATCAATGGGTGCATTCTTACTTGCTGCAGGTGAAAAAGGAAAACGTTATGCGTTACCAAACGCTGAAGTGATGATTCACCAACCACTTGGTGGTGCTCAAGGGCAAGCGACTGAAATCGAAATCGCTGCTAAACGTATTCTTTTCTTACGCGATAAGTTAAACGGAATTTTAGCTGAGCGTACTGGCCAACCGATCGAAGTGATCGCGAAGGATACAGACCGCGATAATTTTATGACAGCTGATGTTGCGAAAGAATATGGCTTAATTGACCATATCATCACACGCAATGTTTTAGAAGAAAAGAAAAAAAGCGATCAATAATAAATTGCAAAAGGACTGTGGCCACGCCGCAGTCCTTTTCTATGTAGGCTCTTTTCGTTAACTTTGTTGCTATCAGAAGAGAATATGAAACAAATACCTTTATTTTTCAGCATCTTGATATAGTACTGTTACGAAAAGATGCCACGAAGCCAATAATCATACTGGTTTAAATAAGGTACGTAAAAACAACAATAAATGCGAAAATAGCCTTTATGATAAGAAAAGCGCAAGCGCCTTGGTTAGCCCCGACAAGCAAATGTTCTCTAGCATTGGAAGTCCGAACTTTGACTTCATATGCTAGAGGTTATTTGACCAAGGAAAAAGTGAATTATTATTTTCCCTCGAGGGGCTAGGCAGGAAGAAATGAAGTACTATCTTCCCCGCTGGAGCTAGACAATTTTCAAAGTCCAAAAAAGTTAACTTTCTTACCTTATTAAAAAAGGGTTTGGTCCCAAAGGGAACCAAACCTTATTTATTTTCATGATATAGATTGATGTCATATTTTTCTTTCATCATCGCATATACAACATGACGATTCTTCCATTCATCTTCTTTTTTCCAAAGATCTTTACTACGGTCTACAATTTCGCATCTAAGTGCATGATATTCCTTTTCAGCTTTTTCACGTTTTGTTTTTAATAAATTCATCATTCCATACATTCCGATCGTGATCACAAGAAAAAATAAATTTGTTTTTTCTTGTAAAAATGCAGAAAACATTGCCATAAAGGAATAAGAGTATGCAGTTACTATCGTTTTATAAAGATAATAGAAGAAAATTGATGTCAATAATAATGTGAGCATCACGGATAGGTTATGAGTATATTTAAAATCATCAAACTTCCTTTTCCGTTTAACAACATTTTCTAACATTTGCTTTGTAGCTGCGTCCGTTCTGTTGTCAAGCATTAAAATGGATTGTTCCATTTTCTCCCCCCTCACCTCATCACATAAATATGTTCTTGTCCCACATTATATGATTGTGATTAAAGGAAAAAATTAGATTTATCTCAGACCTTATTTGGGGATTTTTAAAACTTGTCCCTTTTGTATTTCATTCCCGGATATACCATTTGCTTTTTTAATAATTTCAATTCCAGTTTGGGAGTTATAATATTTCATAGCAATTCTAAATAACGTTTCGTTTGATTGAACGGTATGATAAACTAGTGTATTTGAATTATTCTCTTCCACTTTCTCTTGATCCTTATCAGTTGAAGGGAGAGTATCTTCACCATTTTGCTCAATTGTTGATTCTTCAATTTCTTTATTTGTAATTTTTTCTATTTTTTCGTCATTTTCTTCTGTTGTTTCTTCATCTTCCAAAATAGTTGAATTTTCTTCTTTACCTACTACCTTATCTTGTTTATTTTCAATATTTATTTCTTCGTAACCATTTTTTTCCCCACTGGTCTTTTCACTAGTTAATAATTTGTTATCTCCAAGATAGGAATAAATACTGAAAATAGTGATGGGCAGTAATGTAAAAAATAGTACAAGTATACGGATGACAGGATATTTTACCTTCCACTTTGTTTTATTTTTTTTATTTCGGTGTACATCACTCCGACTAGGTAGATTCGCTTTTAATTCTGAATCCTTATTAACCTTGTTAATTTTTTGCCGTAGTCGTTCGGCTTGGTCACGAAATGGCTCTTCTTTATTCACGGAAAAATCACTACCCTTCTCAGGTGATTTTTAATTTTTATTGATAAACGCTGTTTTTTTCATTAATAAAAGTCCTAACAGAAAGTCAATAATAAAGTGCATTACAAAAGTAACCGCAAGATTTCCTGTCCACTGGTATAAATAACCTATAAAGAAGCTTAAAACAATAATATTCATAAATAAGTACCAATTAAATAAATAGCGATAATGAATGATGGCAAAAATAAGGCTTGCTATAATCAATCCAACCTTTGTTTGAATGATTCCTCTAAATAGTAACTCCTCACTAAAGGCTACAATGAAGGCAATAAAAGCGATATGGAAAAAATTTCTGTTTCGAAATATCTTTTCATTTAAACCCCCATCGTCATAGTAAGATTTAGGAAGAATTTTCATCAATATGACATCGATAATTACTACTAAAAATCCTGAAGTGACTCCAATCGAAAATATTTTATGATCATCCCAGTCAAAAAACGACATAAAAAACCAAATATCCCTATAAAACATCATACCTAAAATATAGCTTATCGTTAATAGGATTATTTGCGTAGCATAGAGATGAAAAAGTAGTTCTTTTTCCGTCATATCCTTAATTAAATCTTGATATCGATTTTCCATTGATTCACTCACCTAATTTTTCTTTAGAAACCGGGGTTAGGAGCATAGAAAGCTTTTGCAGCCAATCATGTAATCTTTCTTCAGTAACTTCGTTCTTTTCTTTAGCAATAAATTCATTCATGTTTAGACCACAATGATCACAACAATTGTTTATTACCTCTTCATTAATGGTTTCTTCAAAATAGTTCAAAATCGCATTTCTTCTACATTCAGATGATTTAATATACTTTACCAGTTCAAAAACTTTCTT
>DASQIV010000014.1:0-2220 GCA_035631415.1 Pseudoneobacillus sp.
GCATTGGCTATTCTTGCTTCAGGTCAACCAGAACAAGTGGTACAAGCCATTGAAAATGAAGACGAGAACTTTTTAGTGAAATTCCCAGGTGTCGGTAAAAAAACAGCCAGACAGATGATATTAGATTTAAAAGGAAAACTACATCAGTTAGTTCCTGATTTATTTCCGAATCTATTTTCCGGTCATGAAGATATCGGTGCTAAAACAGATGGTTCAGATGAGCTGGAGGAGGCTATTTTAGCCTTAAAAGCTTTAGGATATGCTGAAAAAGAAATAAAGAAAGTAGTTCCAGAGTTAAAGAAACAAAAGCTCTCCACCGATCAATATATAAGAGTTGCACTGCAAAAGCTTTTAAAATAGGGTGATGATATGGACGAAAGAATCATTTCAACGGAAGCAGATGGACAGGAAATAAATTTTGAGCAGAGCTTAAGGCCTCAAAATATAGATCAATACATCGGTCAATCGAAAGTAAAAGAGAATTTAAAAGTTTTTATTGAGGCAGCACGACTCCGTCAAGAAACGCTAGATCATGTACTGCTCTATGGCCCACCAGGTTTAGGAAAAACGACTCTTGCCACGATTATCGCTAATGAAATGGGTGTAAATATACGAACCACTGCTGGGCCAGCCATTGAAAGACCTGGTGACCTTGCTGCCATTTTGACTTCGTTAGAACCTGGAGATGTTTTATTCATTGATGAAATTCATAGACTACCAAGGACAATTGAAGAAGTATTATATCCTGCAATGGAAGACTTTTGTATTGATATTGTCATTGGTAAAGGACCAACAGCTCGTTCTGTAAGGCTTGATTTACCACCCTTTACTCTTGTTGGAGCAACGACCAGGGCAGGGTCTCTTTCGGCTCCATTAAGAGACCGATTTGGTGTTTTAGCGAGACTTGAATATTATAATGAAGAACAATTGACGGATATTGTCATAAGAACTGCTGATATTTTAGAAACAAAGATTGATAAGGGAGCAGCAGCAGAAATTGCGAGAAGGTCCCGTGGAACTCCTCGTATAGCCAATCGACTATTAAGACGTGTAAGGGATTTTGCGCAAGTTCGTGGTAATGGGGATATAGAAATGGATCTTGCTACAAAAGCTCTTGAGCTTTTACAAGTGGACCGTTTAGGATTGGATCATATTGACCATAAATTGCTTAAAGGGATAATTGAAAAATTTAGAGGTGGTCCTGTTGGTCTAGAGACCATTGCAGCCTCTATTGGTGAGGAGGCTCAAACGATAGAAGATGTATACGAGCCTTATTTACTTCAAATTGGCTATCTGCAACGTACCCCTCGTGGTCGAGTGGTAACGGGGGCAGTTTATCGCCATTTTCAAATGGAGGTACCTTCTGAATGACCGGTTTAGCAAAATTTATTATGGTAATAGGAGCCATCATTTTCTTGGTTGGCTTTATCATGCAATTTGTAAACATTGGAAAACTCCCGGGCGATATTATCATAAAAAAAGGGAATACAACTTTTTATTTTCCAATAGTGACATCCATTTTAGTTAGTGTTATTTTATCAGTTGTATTTTATTTTATGGGTAAGTTTCGTTGACGCGAAATTACTTGGTAAGTTTCTTTGACACGAAATTACTTGGTAAGTTTCGTTGACGCGAAATTACTTGGTAAGTTTCGTTGACACGATTGTTATTAGCACAAAATTTCGTAACACATAATAGAAGGTGACATGATGAAAGTAGATTTATTTGATTTTTATTTACCTGAAGAACAAATTGCGCAGGTACCTTTAGAAGATCGAACCGCAAGTAAGCTGATGGTATTAAATAAGGAATCTGGAGAATTAGAACATACCACTTTCCACCAAATTAAGAATTATCTTCACAAAGGTGACTGTATTGTTTTAAATGATACTCGAGTCCTTCCTGCAAGGCTTTTTGGTGTCAAATTAGATACTGGAGCAAAAGTAGAGGTTTTATTACTTAAGCAAGTAGAAGGAGACCGATGGGAGACACTTGTCAAACCAGCGAAGAGAGTAAAGGAAGGTACGATTATTCAGTTTGGTGAGGGCTTATTAAAGGCTACATGTGTGGGAACCTCCGAACATGGCGGTAGAACATTAGAGTTTCAATATGATGGTATTTTTTATGAAGTGCTAGAACAATTAGGAGAAATGCCGTTACCACCATACATAAAGGAACAATTGGATGATCGCGAACGTTATCAAACTGTTTTTGCAAGAG
>DASQIV010000015.1:0-4118 GCA_035631415.1 Pseudoneobacillus sp.
AGATACATATCTTTTTCAATCATGAGATGTTGTGAACCTATGGCTAAAGCCAAAGCTGCAAAAAATAATATCATATCGAATAATCTGACTCTCAGCATATTCGTTCAATCCTCTCACAAAAGCTTGACGACCTGCACGGTATGTTCTTTTAGAAAATACAAGTGTCCACGGTAGGTGTATGCTATTTATATATTATAAGCTAAAATTTGGAAATGTACATAGAAATTGATAAGGAACTCTATGAAAAATTGTAAATTTCAGCAAAATTAAAATATTATGAGTGCTTAGTTGATCGGATATCGTGGCTTTTTTTAGAAACCGGAAATTCTAGGCTATTATGAAAAGAGTGCCGCTGACCGTATAGGATCAATGACACTCTTTTTTATAAGGTAAGAAAGTATAACTTTTTTGGACTTTGAAAATTGTCCAGCTCCAGCGGGGAAGAAAGTACTTCATTTCTTCCTGCCTAGCCCCTCGAGGGAGGAAAAAATATCATTTCCTCCTTGGTCAAATGTTCTCTAGCATATGAAGTCAAAGTTCGGACTTCCAATGCTAGAGAACATTTGCTTGTCGGGGCTAGGAAAAAATGAACTTCTTTTTTCCCTAACCAAGGCGCTTGCGCTTTTCTTATAATCTTAATCTTCCATTACCATTAGGCAACCTGTTGTTGTTTTTTACCATCGAGGGAATTTAAATAGCTTTCCCCTTTTTTAGAGTCATATTGACCTTCCCATTTAGAAATGACAACAGCAGCTAAGGAGTTTCCGATTACGTTTACGACAGTTCTAGCCATATCTAAAATTCGATCTATACCTGCGATAAAGGCAAGTCCCTCAAGTGGTATCCCAACGGAGCCCAGTGTGGCTAGAAGTACAACGAATGATACCCCGGGTACGCCAGCAATCCCTTTTGATGTAACCATTAAAACTAGCATTAAGGTTATTTGTTCCCCAATACTGATATCAATACCATAGAGTTGTGCAATGAACAAAGCTGCAATCGCTTGGTATAAAGTAGACCCATCAAGATTAAATGAATAACCTGTTGGGACAACGAACGATGTAATCCCTTTAGGACAACCGAATTTTTCCATTTTTTCAATGATTTTTGGTAACACTGTTTCAGAACTTGCAGTGGAGTATGCAAGAATCAATTCGTCCTTTAATATCTTAATGATTGAAAAAATGTTAATATTAGCTATTTTAGCAACAAGTCCTAAAATAGCTAATATAAAGAAGATCATTGCACCATAAACGGTAATGACCAGCTTTCCAAGTGGAAGTAAGGATTGAACTCCGAATGTAGAAACGGTTACGCCTATTAAAGCAAATACTCCAAATGGGGCGAATTTCATAATCTGATTTGTAACCCAGAACATCGCATCCGCTACTCCGGTAAAGAAAGATATAACCGGCTTTCCTTTTTCGCCAATAGCTGCGACACCGAGACCGAATAGTACTGAGAAGAAGATGACTGCGAGCATATCTCCATTTACAAGAGATTGGAAGATATTGCTCGGTACAATGTTTACAAATGTATCAGCCATACTATGGCTTTCAACGGTCTCAGTTGTTTCGATATATTTGGAGATATCCCCTTTAGTAAGATGAGACATATCAATGCCTTCACCTGGTCGGATAATATTGGCAACAAGTAATCCAAGAATAATGGCAATCGTGGTGATAATTTCAAAGTAAATAATCGTTTTACCACCAAGCTTCCCAAGCTTTTTCATATCGCCTGTTCCTGCTACACCGATAATAAGGGTCGAAATAACGATCGGAATAACAATCATCTTAATTAAACGAATGAAAATATCCCCAATAGGCTTTAGATATGTTGTAACATCGGGATTACCGTAGAAAATAGCACCAATAACAATCCCTAGTACCAACCCAATTAATATTTGTATTGCTAGTCCAAATCTCTTCATAGTTTCATCCTCTCTTGAAGTTTTTCATCATTTGTAATTACTATGACGAAATAACATATTTTAGATTAAAAACAATAATAACATTAATGAACCCTTTAGTGCTAATATAGTATACCTCAAAATAATCATACGTATTTAGAGAGTGAATTTTGTCCGTATGTTTTTTGAAAATAATAATTAATTGAAAATATAAACATTTTCATACGGGTTCTTGCTTGATTCAAAAAACAACAACGCATGAGAAAACATCATTTGTAAAAGTACTGTAATACTATTAACCCCCATAAATCAGAAGAGATAAACTGAAATACTATAAATAAGGATACATATAAGTTTCTTTGAAAATTAATTGTTTTAAATTTAGTGTAGGGAGGGCCAAAATGGAGATGTATGTTCAGAATTCTCTTTTAGATTGGAAAGAAGAAATGGTCAAACAAAAAGTGGAAATAGACGAAGAATATGAAATGGTCAAAAGTGAACTTCAACTATATTCCTATAAATATGGGATTACGAAACAGGTTATCCAATCCACAATTAATGAAAAAATTATAAATAATATAAAAATGACCTACCAGAAGCCATTTGAGGAAAAATTCAATGAGCTCAAGCAATATATGATGGAATTGGAAGAAAAGCGAAAGGTCTATCAAATGTTTGTAGATAAGATAGAAAAAGTTAGTGAAGTGGGAGAACGCGAATAAATAGGGCTGAAGGAAAAAAGGTAACTTCCATTTATGGAAGTTACCTTTTTTATGTAATAGCTCTATTATGATACCTAATGGATTTCGCTAGCAAGGAGTGTACCCACGCTTGGAAACTGCAACGCGAAGGTAGTTCCATGTCCTAATAAACTCCTTACTTCTATTTTCCCTTTCATGGATTGAACAATACTGTAAACAACCATCATTCCAAGGCCAGTCCCGTTCTTACCACGGGTGGAAAAGTAAGGTTCTCCTAAACGATCCATTTGATCCTTTGTCATTCCTGCGCCAGTATCCGAAATAAGAATCTCTACTATTCCATCCATTGCCTTTGTTTCTATTTTCATCGTTCCACCATTGTATTCCATCGATTCAATGGCATTTTTTATTATATTAAGGAGACATTGGTGAAATAATTGGGATTCACCCATGATATGTCCATTTTTAATTTGCGTTAAAATCGTTACAGAATTCATATTTGCGAGTGGGTTGATAATTTCTAAGATATGATTAATTTCATTTTCTATATTTAGTATTTCGGTTTTATGTGGATAGGGTTTTGCAAAAGTTAGATAATCTCGGATGATTCCTTCGGCTCGGTCCAGCTCCGACTTAGCTAGAGTGAAGAATTCTTTCTTTTTTTCTAATGGAAATTCTTCCGTTTCAAGTAGCTGTAAAAACCCTCTTGTAACCGTTAATGGATTTCTGACTTCATGGGAGATGGATGCAGCTAAATGGCTGACTAGTTCTAGTTTTTCTGCACGTTGAATTCTTCGATTGATGGCAATTGAATTTCGCACCCATTCAAGCATCGTAACAAGAAGAATAATACTCCCCCCATAGAAGGTAATAATGAGATAGTCATATCCTGTTGTGAAATCGAAAAAATACTCCACTGATTTCATGACTAGAAGACCATTTATTATGGTGGCTAATCCTAGACAAATCAATTTCTTTCTCAAACGCCAGTTATGATAATACTTTGATAAAACTATGACCGCGATGGTCTCGACTGACACCGCTATTAGATTGGCAAATGCTTCATATGGATAAAGAATACCTATATACATAACGATAAAAACGAGAAGAGGAAGCATGCAGCGTACCCCTCCGTATAATCCAGCTATGACAAAAACAGTATGTCTTAAGTCCATTTGGAACTCATTATCAATCCGAACATAAAAAACCATATTTAAAATAATGGCTAATCCATAGGCAAACACATAAAAAACAGCCTTTTTATTTTTGGAGAAATTTTGTTTGTCAATGATCATCTCGGTACATAAAGAAATAAGTAGTATAAAAAATAAATCAACAATTAACATTTTGAAGGTCTCTAGCATAGTTGATTCCTCAATTAGTAGATTTAATAACCTCATTATAAGTGAAATTCGTCGATTTTTGTTATATAAAATAAAAAATATTCAGATTATAATAAAATGCTTAAAAAGTCCCAGATACTATTTATTTAGGAACTTTTTTAA
>DASQIV010000016.1:0-5937 GCA_035631415.1 Pseudoneobacillus sp.
TGACACGTTATTACAGGGAAGATTTGACCAATTTATTGTGGTCATTAAGCATTTATTGTTACCAAGCTTAGCACTAGCGACCATTCCAATGGCCATCATTGCAAGAATGACGCGTGCAACGATGTTAGAGGTTATGAAGTCAGATTTTATTCGTACTGCACGAGCAAAAGGGTTAGGAATGTTCTGGGTTGTTTATAAGCACTCATTAAAAAATGCCATTATTCCTGTCTTAACGATTATCGGTTTACAAACAGGCTTGCTTTTAGGTGGAGCGATTTTAACCGAAACCATCTTCGGCTGGCCAGGTGTTGGAAGATATATTTATGATGCGATTAGTTTCCGTGATTATCCTGTTATCCAATCCGGTATTTTGATCATTGCAGCAATTTTCGTGTTGATTAACTTAATCGTTGATTTATTATACGTCGTAGTTGATCCGAGAATTAAATACAATAAATAGAAAGGGAGGAATCTAGAGTGGCTGAACTTGCGAAAAATTCGGCACAGCTTAATGTGCCGAGTGTTAAAGAAGAAGAGCTAGTACCTCCATGGAAGGAAGCATGGTTTTCTTTTTGTAAAAATAAACTCGCATTAGCTGGTTTAGTGATTGTGATCTTTTTTATCATAGTAGCCATATTGGCTCCTGTAATTGCACCTTCTAGCTTCGATGAGCAGAATTTAGTGGACCGCTTTAAATCTCCATCGAGTGAGCATTATTTTGGCACAGATGATTTTGGGCGTGATATTTTCTCACGCGTTGTGTATGGAGCAAGAATTTCTTTATGGGTAGGATTTTTCTCCGTACTAGGCTCGGTTGTTTTTGGGACAATGTTAGGGATTATTGCTGGATATTACGGACGTTGGGTTGATTCGATTATTTCCCGAATTTTTGATATTATGCTGGCTTTCCCAAGTATTCTTTTAGCGATTGCCGTTGTAGCAATTCTTGGGCCATCATTAAGAAATGCACTGATTGCGATTGCTGTCATCAATGTACCGAACTTTGGAAGACTTGTTCGTTCAAAAGTACTTAGTGTGAAGCAAGAGGAATATATTATGGCAGCGCGTGCTGTTGGAATGAAGGATTCCCGAATTCTTCTCCGCCACATTCTACCGAATAGTATTTCACCTGTTATTGTTCAAGCTACCTTGGCAATTGCAACCGCCATTATCGAAGCAGCAGCATTAGGATTTCTAGGGATGGGTGCTTCTGCTCCTACACCTGAATGGGGAAAAATGCTAGCTGATTCAAAAAACTATATTATGCAGGCACCATGGACATTGTTTTTCCCTGGGGTGGCCATTATGCTTACGGTTCTTGGATTTAATTTAATGGGGGATGGACTAAGAGACGTTCTTGATCCAAAAATGAAACAATAAAGGAGACTCCAATGCGAGTCTCTTATTTTTTTGAGGTTGTATGGAGGCTACTGTGACAAATTTATGAAAAATGGTTGAAAGATAATGGTGCACTTTGACGAGGATAAGTAACTTGAATAAGGCCTTGATGATAATGAATTTGAATCAATTGTGGTTCAGTAGGCTCTGGGAGAGGAATGACGCGTTCGAATTCTCCATAATATCGTTCTTTTTTGATATCCATCTCTTGAGGAAATAAAGGTCGGATTGTCCCCTGGATTTCTAACTGCGTTTTTGATCTTAGAGAAATATGAATGTCCTCCGATGGAACCCCTGGCATTTCGATGATCATGCTAATATAAGAATCATTTTGATAGCAATCATAAAGTGGGAACCTACTTCTCCTATCAAAAAATGATTCGGGGGTGTGAGAATCAAATATTTTTTTCCAAAAATCATTTTTTTGAAACTTATTGCTCATCTCGAGCCATTGTTTCATTTTTTCTACTTCCATAGCGTCCTCCATGACTTTTTTTATATTTGATTGGCAATTGGTGCGGATGGATTCGCAATTTGATCTTGGTCACTAATATCCGGATCAAGCATACCGGTATTCATCTGTGAGCCGGATGGTGAAAGATCACCTAAAGAAAAATTTGCTCCGACCAGTTTTGTGTTGGCGGTATGACTGTTATGAACAGTTGGTCCAACGTCTATATTAGCATTTTGAGACATACCATTTACTTTAATATTAAAAATATTAATTTGGTAGGGCATGTGGGAACCTCCTTATCGTCATTCATTTTCAGGCGGTGGAACTGGAACTGGGACAGAAAGAGGGAACCCTGCATTTGTAGTGTCTATGTTGCCAAGATCGGACTGATCATTTACATCCGGATCAATATATACATTCTCCATTAAAGCTTCTGCTGGAGCGGCATCACCATAAGAAGAATTGATACCTGTCGATTTATTATTAGCTGTATGGCTATTATGAGAGGCTTGCCCGATCGTTACAGACCCATTCCCTGATATGCTGTTTATCTTTATATAATATAAATTGACGATTGTTTGCATGTTTTCACCCTCATTTAATCTTTAGGGTACTATATGCAGTTTACTGCCCATGGGTTCATGCTGATTCCAGAGGACAAAATAGATCAAAATCACGTCAAAAGACCATATCTATAACAATCATTATTATTTTAGATGAATACATTATAGTAGGATGGGGGTTCCGGAAAGTTCTTATTTTGGGGATTAAATTTTGACGTCTAGCACTTCGTGTTAGATTTTTTTTTGAGAATTGCCTTTAAAACAGAAAAAGACCATAAAAAAGCAATCATTTGCTTTTCATGGTCTTTTTTTTTTTCAAACTTTAATAAAGTTTTAGTAATACTTTTTTAATGTTTTTAAAGTGTTCTCAGATGTAATCACTTTTGCATTTGAAAGATTGAAGTTAGATAGGAGATTTTCTACATATTCGTTGTCCTTGCCAAGTAATAGATACAGATTATTCATCATGAGGAGATATTGGTCATCATCTAAATGCTTAATAGCATGAAGATAACTCCCCATAAAATAAGCCAGAGCTGTCGTATCTACATGGATAGCTACGTCGACTTTTGAGTTTCCACTATTATTGATAAGAGACTCTTTATTCATGGTATATCTCCTCCATTCATCAATTATTTTCCAACATTAATATTTACATTTGAATTTCCGGAATTGGAAATCACGATTTTTCCATCCGGAACATTATTATTATTCGTGGCCATCGTTACATATCTGCACATAGTATTTCTCCTTTCACTAAAAGGTTTAATAAATCTACCTATGGTCTACTATATGTATCCTCCAAATCACCTGTATGGGTAAGTGTATTAGGACAAATGTTGATTTTTTATTTTACAGAGAAAAATTACCAGCAGTATTGTTAAAAAACGTTCAAAAAGATGTGATATTTTCCATATACACAGTGCAAAAAGTAATGATATAATTCTTTTGAGAACAATTATCATTATTGATTAGCGAGATTAGGAGGCTTTGCCATGAATCTTACCGATTTAAAGCAAGGTACAATAGCGACTGTTTTTGATCTTACAAAGGTTAGTGAATTAGTGAAACAACGTTTAATAGATATGGGACTTTTTGAAGGACAGGAAGTTTGTATGAAATGTACAATGCCATTTGGTGGTCCTGTTATGGTAGAAGTATGTGGACAATGCATCAGTTTAAGACGCAGAGAAGCAGCTAGTATTGGAGTGAAATAAAATGTCTCAATTTGCTCTATTCGGGAATCCGAATACAGGGAAAACATCATTGTTTAATAATTTGACGGGTTCCTATGAATATGTTGGAAACTGGAGTGGAGTTACAGTTGAAAAAAAGGTTGGTAAGCTTCGTCATCACAACGGACAGCTTATAGACCTTCCAGGAGTTTACTCTTTAAATCCACTTTCTAAAGATGAGGAAGTTGTTACTGAATTCTTATTAACAGATGAATTTGAAAAAATATTAAACATTGTAGATGCTTCACAATTAAAGCGCAATTTACAATTAACGATTCAGCTATTAGAATTTGGTAAACCTCTATTAATCGGACTGAATATGATCGATGTTGCTAAAACAAGAGGAATGTCCATTGATGAAAAAAAGCTTTCAGAAATGCTTGGAGTAAGCATTGTTCCCATCATTGCTCGTTCAGGTAAGGGCTGTGATGTATTAAGTAAGGAATTAACTATTAATACTAATAAGGAAATTAAACCTTCTAAGTTAAAAATAGACTACGGTTTCCTAGAGGATGCTATTGAACGAATCATAAAACTTCTTCCTGATCATATTAGTATGAACAAAAGATGGATGGCGATTCAATTTTTAGAAGGAAATAAACGAGTCGAAGGTTATATATACAGCCTAAAAATAGATGAAACTTCACTTGAACAGATCAAGAAAGATGTAGAAGGAAATTTAGTGAATCGAGGAGTTAAATCCTCAATCAGACAATATATCTATAACGTTCGTGATCAAAAGATTTCAAGTATATTAAAAGAAGTTACAGATGTTGCATCGTTAAAAAAGCAAAATGCAACGGAACTAATTGACCGAATCGTAACGAATCGATTCCTCGGAATACCCATTTTCTTACTGTTTATGTATGTCATGTTCATGTTAACATTTGATTGGCTTGGCTCTCCGTTAGCCGATTTATTGGATGGATTTTTGTCTGGGCCGGTTACGGATATTCTGCAAAGCGTTTTAACTGCTATAGGTGCTTCAAGCTTTATCAAAGCCCTGATTCTAGAAGGAATTGTCGCTGGTGTTGGTGGGGTTCTTGTCTTTGTACCACAAATCTTTATAATGTTTTTCCTTATTTCCTTCTTGGAAGATTCGGGCTATATGGCTAGGGTAGCAATGGTCATGGACCGAGTGATGGAATCAATCGGGCTGAACGGAAAATCATTTATACCTATGATTATCGGTTTTGGTTGTAATGTACCAGGGATTATGGCGGCACGTACGATTGAACAGCCGAAGGAACGATTATTAACGATTCTTTTGACCCCTTTAATGTCATGTTCGGCGCGTCTACCTGTTTATGCATTATTTGTAGGAGCATTCTTTTTAAAACATCAAGCGTTAGTTGTCTTATCATTATATGTGCTTGGTATCGTAGTCGCATTAGTGGTGGCAAGAATCTTTTCTTCCCTATTTTTCAAAGGAGAAAGCAGCTTGTTTGTTATTGAACTGCCTCCTTACCGCATTCCACAAGCTTTGACGTTATGGAGAAGCACTTGGGAGAAGGGAAAAGGGTTTATTCGAAAAGCGGGAACATTTATTTTCGGTGGGTCCGTGTTAATTTGGTTAATGGCCTATGCAGGTCCACATGGAATGAATGTCGAAATGGACGATAGTTTTCTTGCCATGGTCGGAGGGTTGTTGGCACCTGTATTATCACCATTAGGATTTGGAACTTGGCAAGCGGGAGCTTCCTTATTAACGGGCTTTTTGGCAAAAGAAGTTGTCGTGGCAACCATGAATATTATCTACCATGTTCCTGACACAACTTCATTACAAGGAATATTAAGCAATCATTATAATGCTTTATCTGCTTTTAGTTTTATGGCGTTTGTCCTTTTATATGTTCCTTGCTTAGCTACAGTGGCAACAATAAGAAAAGAAACAGGTTCAACAAAATGGACTTATTTTTCCATCATTTATTCGTTACTAGTTGCTTATCTGATTGCTATTGTGATCTACCAAATCGGTGGTCTATTCTTGTAGAAAGAAGGTGTGACTCATGCTAGTAAATATCGTAATTGGTTTAGCTATTTTTGGTTATGCCGGCTGGATGTTGGCACGACATTTTAAAAAAAGTACTCAAGGAAAGTGTGCAGCTTGTTCGCTAAATAAATCTTGTAACACTTCTTGTTCGATCGATACTCAAAACACATCTTCGATAACAGAGTTAAAATAGAATAAATAAGGCACCTTCTCGTTTAGGAGGTGTCTTATTTTTGTTTAGATTTTCTTTTATTTGAAGTATATTTCCAAAATACCCTTGATTAGTAAAAAAAT
>DASQIV010000017.1:0-3767 GCA_035631415.1 Pseudoneobacillus sp.
GCAGAAGGATTAAAAACAATCTCTGCACCATTTAAACCAAGTAATCTAGCGCCCTCAGGGAAATGACGATCATAGCAAATATAAACGCCTACCTTAGCAAACGCAGTATCGAACACTGGGTAACCTAGATTTCCAGGTTTAAAGTAGAACTTCTCCCAAAAACCATATCCATCATTACCAACCCCAACATGAGGGATATGCTGTTTTCTATATTTCCCAAGATATGAACCGTCTGCATCAATAACAGCTGCTGTATTATAATAAGTAGCAATACCTTCTCTTTCATAGATTGGTAGGATAATAACCACACTAAGTTCTTTCGCTAATTCCTGGAATAACTTTGTAGTAGGACCATTGGGAATTTCTTCAGCAGAATCATACCATTTAGTATTTTGCTCGGAACAAAAATATGGCCCGTAAAAAATCTCTTGCAAACAAATAATCTGCGCACCACTACTCGCTGCATCCTTTACTAACCTTATATGCTTTTCAATAGCCTTTTTCTTATGAACCTCTACCGGCTCACTACCATCTACATCATGAGAGGCTTGTATTAAACCAATTTTCACATTATCGGACATCTTTTTACCCCCTAATATTTATAGATTTCACAACCCTCTAAGAATGCATTTTAAAGCTACTACCCAAAATAGGTTTATTCGAGACAAACTCTTTAAATACCAAATTTACAGAAAATTCTGTATCTCATGCCTATTTTACAAGCCTTAAAATGCCATTTCACTATACACAATGTAAAAAAAACAAAGCATTTCATTGTCCAATATGTAAAGTTTGTAAACCTTCTTACTTTTTGTACCAATTTTTATTACGTTAATGAAACTTTTATGCTAAACATAGAAAAAGGGATGCCTTCCATTTTGGAAAGCATCCCTTTTAATTTATTTGTCTATTTAACTTCTGAAAGTTTTCTAGCTTGATTTTTTTCATGACGAATGGTTGCTTGTGCAGCTGCTAACCGTGCAAGTGGAACGCGGTACGGAGAACAACTGACATAATCTAAACCTGTTTTATAGCAGAACTCGATTGAGGATTTTTCTCCACCATGCTCACCACAAATCCCTGTTTTTAAATGAGATTTTGTTTGACGACCAAGCTTAACACCCATCTCGACAAGCATGCCAACACCCTCTTGGTCAAGCACCGCAAATGGATTTTCTGGAAGAACCTTGTTTTCAATATACGTTTGTAAAAACTTTCCTTCAGCATCATCACGACTAAAACCAAATGTCGTTTGAGTCAAATCATTAGTACCAAAAGAGAAGAAATCTGCTTCTTCTGCAATACGGTCTGCTGTTAATGCAGCACGAGGAATTTCAATCATGGTTCCAATCAAATATTCGAAGTCTTTCCCGGTTTCCTCTTTTACTTTAATCGCAGCATCAATAACCAATTGGCGCATTTCCTTTAGTTCATTGACATGGCCAACAAGCGGAATCATAATTTCCGGTTTAACATCTAAGCCTTTTTCAGCTAAGTTAGCAACTGCATAAAAAATGGCTTTCGCTTGCATTTCGTAAATTTCAGGGTGAATCATTCCTAATCGGCACCCACGATGGCCAAGCATTGGATTAAATTCATCTAACTGTCTTACCTTTTTAAGAAGATGTTCCTTTTGTCTTAATTCAGGTGAGTCTGGTTGAAGTATTTGTAGTTTTGTAACTTCGATTAAAAGTTCTTCCTTATCAGGTAAAAATTCATGAAGAGGCGGGTCTAATAAACGAATAGTCACTGGATGACCTTGCATCGCTTCAAAAATCCCCTCAAAGTCTCCCTGTTGCATTGGTAAAAGCTGATTTAATGCATCTTTACGTTCTTCATACGATTCTGCTAGTATCATATTTTGTACAAGAGGAATTCTAGTTAAATCCATAAACATATGTTCAGTTCGACATAATCCAATTCCCTCTGCACCAAATTCAAAGGCTTTTTTTGCATCCTCTGGATTATCGGCATTTGCGCGAACTCCTAACATACGCTCTTGGTCTGCCCAAGCAAGTAATAATTGGAATTCATCAGAAAGCTCAGGTTCAATCATTGGAATTTCTCCTAACATGATTTCTCCGGTAGCTCCATCTATCGTTATAATATCACCATAATTCACAAGCGTATCACCGATTGAGAATTGGTTTGCCTTTAAATCGATTTTTAAGGCTTCACATCCACAAATACATGCTTTCCCCATTCCCCTAGCGACTACAGCAGCATGACTCGTCATTCCACCTCGACTTGTCACAACTGCCTGCGCAGCAACGATCCCGTGAATATCATCTGGGGTTGTTTCTGGACGAACAAGAATGACCTTCTTACCCTCATTCGTTAAGCTTTCAGCTTGATCTGCATCAAACACAACTTGACCTGTTGCAGCTCCGGGTGAGGCAGGTAATCCTTTTGCTAAAATATTTCGTTCAAATCTTTCATCAATACGACGATGTAGAAGTTGGTTTAATTGATCTGGGTCAACACGAAGAAGTGCTGCTTTTTTATCAATAATACCTTCTTCCACCATTTCAACCGCAATGCGAATGGCTGCTTGCGCAGTCCGTTTTCCAGTCCGTGTTTGTAAAATATATAAATCTCCGCGTTCTACAGTAAATTCAATATCTTGCATATCTTGATAATGCTGTTCAAGACGTTCGCTTGTTTCAACAAACTGTTGGAACACATCAGGCATTTCATCCTTAAGGGTTAGAATTGGTTGAGGTGTCCGAATTCCCGCTACTACGTCTTCGCCCTGTGCATTTATCAAGTATTCACCATAAAGAATATGCTCACCTGTTGATGGATTACGCGTGAAAGCAACTCCAGTTCCGGAATCGTTCCCCATGTTACCAAACACCATACTTTGAATATTAACAGCTGTACCTAAATGATCAGGTATTTTGTTTAAACGACGATAAACTATGGCGCGCTGATTATTCCATGAATCGAATACTGCATTGATTGCAAGGAATAGCTGTTCTTTCGGATCTTGAGGAAATGACTTTCGATTATGCTTTTTTACAATTTCCTTATAGCCTTTAATTACTTCCTGCCAGTCTTCTGCAGTCATTTCAGGATCTGAGGTATACCCTTTTAGCTCCCGTAACTCTTCTAGATATTGCTCAAAAAAGAATACATTAATATCTAATACAACGTTTGAGAACATTTGTATAAAGCGACGATAGGAATCATAGGCAAACCTTGCGTTGTTCGTTAATCTTGCCATTCCGACAACCGTTTCATCATTCATCCCAAGGTTCAAAATGGTATCCATCATACCAGGCATCGAAAAGACTGAACCTGAGCGAACAGATACTAAAAGTGGGTTTTCTGGATTACCGAATTGTTTACCTGTTTTTTCTTCGAGGGAAATAAGTGCGTCTAATACTTGAGCAGTTACCTCGCTAGGAATTGTTTTTCCCGCTTCATAATAGGAATTACAAGCTTCTGTTGAAATGGTAAAACCAAAAGGAACAGGTAAACCGATATTAGTCATTTCTGCTAAATTGGCACCTTTTCCACCTAAAATTTCCTTCATTCCACTATGACCTTCGTTAAACAAATAAACAAATTTACTCATCAGTTAGCTCCTCTCACTTTTAAGGTAATCCAAAATTAGGTTTGCAGTTTCTTCTATTGCCTTATTGGAAACATTGATAATAGGACATCCAACTCGTTTCATGATTTTCTCTGCGTAATCTAATTCTTCAAGTATGCGCTCAAAGCTAGCGTAGTTTGCCTGAGAGGTTAATCCAAGCGCTTTTAAT
>DASQIV010000018.1:0-2386 GCA_035631415.1 Pseudoneobacillus sp.
CAATATTATGCGATAGTTGATTTTCAAGGATTTGTTCATTTGATTGATGAAGCTTTTCCAAAGGGAGTAAAGGTTGATGTTGAAAAGAAAATGTCTGAACATATCGGAGTAACGCTAGAACCAGGTGAACAATATTTAGATGGTGAGCACTTATTAGGATATGTACGTTTTCGTCATGATGCAATTGGAGATTTTGGCCGTGTTGAAAGGCAACAAAAAGTTATTAAGGAAGTTGCAGATCAACTTACAAGCATACAAAAGATTCCTAAATTACCAAAATTGGTAGGAGTAGTGAAACCATTTGTAAATACAAATCTTAACACAACCAATATATTATTTATGGGTAAGGATTTCTTATCTGGTGATCGTGGGGAAATTCAAACAGAACGTATCCCTGTAGAGGGGTCTTATGAAAATAGACGTATTGATGGCATAGGGGACGTCCTTTGGATAGACGAAGAGGCAAATAAAGAGGCACTTCATGAGTTTATTCAACAGCCTTAGGGGAAAATATATGGACAAGGTTGGTTAAAAAGGGAGTTTAAATAATGGATTTTAATGCGCTTAAGGAATGGTTTACTTTAGAAAATATTATGAGTTTAATCCAAGAATATCGAGCACTAGGTCCATTACCTGGAATATTTTTACCAATGCTTGAAGCTTTTCTTCCTTTTTTGCCATTATTTCTCTTCATTATGGCGAATGCAAGTGCATTTGGTTTATGGGTCGGTTTTTTATATTCATGGATCGGGGCATGTGCAGGAGCGTTGATAGTATTCATCATTTTTAGAAAATTTGGTCAGAAAAGACTTTTTGCTTTTTTACAAAGGCATTCTAAAGTTCAGAAATTAATGACTTGGGTAGAACGGCATGGGTTTGGACCATTATTTATTCTGTTGTGTTTTCCATTTACTCCGTCAGCAGTTGTCAATATTGTTGCTGGGTTATCGAAAATGAGCACTGCCCAATATATATTAGCGGTAGTAACAGGTAAAATGGTGATGATTTTTATCATAAGTTTTATCGGATATGATATTCGGTCATTAATTACACAACCACTTCGAACTGCAATCGTAATTGCTGTCATTTTCCTACTATGGTATATAGGAAAAAGAATTGAATTAAAATTAAATATTAATGGGAAAAAAGATCGGCAACCTGGTTAGAAAAAGCGCAGAAAATGCGCTTTTTTTTTGACTATTTTAAAGAAGTACCCTTTATTTGTTAGTAGGTTCGAACATGTATTCGTGTCTGTTGTGTGGTAAAATAATAATAGAAAATAAAAGAAAGGTGGCACAAAAAATGTCTGTTCGTTTATTGATTGGTCGTTCGGGGAGCGGAAAAACAACTTTTTGTCTAAATGAAATAAAAAGCCATCTTAAAGATAAACCGGAAGGAAATCCAATTATCTATTTAGTACCCGACCAAATGACCTTTTTATCGGAGTATCGCCTTATAACAGGTGAAGATATAAATGGAATGATTAGAGCTCAAGTATTTAGCTTTTCTCGATTAGCATGGAGAGTGTTGCAAGAAACCGGAGGAATAAGTAGACAGCATCTTACCAGTGTTGGTTTAAATATGTTAATTCGAAAAATAATAGAAGAAAAAAAGGCTGACCTGAAAATATTCGACAAGGCTGCTGATAAAAATGGGTTTATTGAGCAAATGGAACAAATGCTCACTGAATTTAAAAGATATTGTATTCAACCTAATGAATTAAATGTAAGACGTGAGGCACTTTCCGAGAGTGACCGACGTACGACAAGAGTTCTTAAAGATAAATTACATGATTTAGAACTTATCTATTCGAGTTTTGAAGAATCATTACATCAAAAATATTTAGATTCTGAGGATTATTTTCGATTATTAACAGAAAAAGCGCAAGACTCAACCTTTATTCAAAATGCAGAAGTATTTATTGATGGTTTTGACAGTTTTACACCTCAAGAATATATGGTTATAGCTGCTTTGATGAAAAACTGTAAAAGGGTCACAATCGCACTGACTTTAGATGAGCCTTTTTATCAAGCGCCACCAGATGAGCTACACCTTTTCCGATTATCGGGAGAAACGTGTCAAACGGTTTATGAAATCGCACACACTGAAGGTGTTGAGATAGAGACGGTTATACCTTTTACAGAGCAAAAAAGATGGAACAATAATTCATTAAGACATCTGGAAGCTTTTTTTGATACAAGACCTGCGAAAAAGTTTGAACTAAAGTCCAATATTCATATTGGACAAGCTGTTAATCGTCGTGCTGAGGTAGAGGGTGTTGCTCGTCAAATTAAAGAGCTAGTTAGTCAAAGCGCATACCGTTACAGAGATATCGCTGTTTTAATTCGAAATGGTCAGGAATATCAAGAGGTACTTGAAACCGTTT
>DASQIV010000019.1:0-5084 GCA_035631415.1 Pseudoneobacillus sp.
AAATTAGGGGATTGTTTGCTTTGAGTGTTTACCACGTTTCTTCTATAAACCTTACACCATATCCTTCACCATTATTTTTTGTGCTTGTTTTATACGAAGCATTGGTATCATGACTAGCGCACCTAATATAAATAGACTGGAAGCCATTAAGTACATGGCGTTAAGGCCAAGTTGATCTTTAAGCACACCGACCAGACTCATATTAATAATCATACCTCCCATAAAGAGCGGATTTAAAATGCCATTAACTCTTCCGACGAATGATTCTTCTGAATTACTTAAAATAAGTGTATTACAAGCAATATGGATAAGTGGGCCCATCATTCCGGAAATGAATTGGGCTACTAGCGCTAACCATACCAGCTTTACTGAACCCATAACGGCTACCGAGATTGCACTTGAGATAAAACCAACCATGAGCATAGCCGTCGGAGTCGTTTTTTTAGATAGGCCCATCGCAATAATTCCTCCAAGAATCATCCCAAGACCACTTACTGCTGTAAACCATTGTAATTGCTGTGCTTCCAATCCAAGTTGCTCGGTAACCAAAAAGATGCCAAGTGGATTTATCAGTCCCATCCCCATACCTGCAATCAAAAAGAAGGCACCCATGTAAACAAAAATTTTATTTGAAAATACGTACCTTAACCCCATTTTCATTTCATGTGACAATTTCGTTGTAGAGTCCTTTTTTACTTTTACATCCTTAGGTATGAATGTAAGTACTGCTGCTGAGAGTAGGAAACAGATACCCATAATAGCAATGGCTGTATTGATCCCAAATTTGAAATAGATCAGAGTTCCAATCATCGGACCTAAGATCATAAAGATCGCATTAATCGTCTGATACATGGACATACCCATTTGTATCAATGATTCCGGAACATGAAGCTTAAACAGCTTCATTCCAGAAGGCTGAGAGAATTGTGACAAAATCGATGAAACTAGAGTAGCAAAGAAGATGGCTTGCCACCCACCATAAAAGAGTGCAAACAGTACAATGAATATAGAAAGTGCACTAAGTAAATCGCATACCACCATTGTAAGTTTAGGTCTCCAACGGTCTGCAAAGGCTCCCCCTATAAAGGAGAATAAGAAGATTGGACCAAATTCGGCTACAGAAATCAGCGAAATAGCCACCGGGTCCTTGTTTGTTTGTTCGGTCACGAAGAGTAATATGGCAAAATTTCGAACCCAGATGCCCAACTGTAGGAAGAGATTTGATAACAAAATAGATTGTATGAAGCGATTAGCAAAAAACAATTTTTTATTGGGAGAATTCCCTTGAACTTGTGTTGACATTGAAATTCAGCACCTTTCCTTTTTAGTATGAACTTATCTTATACCTGCTTTAGGAAAGGCAAACCGCAAAAATAAGGTATAAACACCGCAATAATTTTGCCAGTCACCGCAAAATGCAAATACTTTATCTGTTTTTCCAACAGAAAAAAAGAATGTCCACATAACACTCTCTTTGAACTTTATTAGATTAGCTTGGTACCCCAAAAACTTGCGGTATACCTACAAAACGATGCGGTGATTTACACAAAGTATGCGGTTTTTAAGGAATAAAAACTCCGTACAATGAAATTGTTCCATATTATTCACATACACGCATAGGAACCATTTTCTCATAAAGGAGTTTTTAATTTGAATAACTTAAAACGATTCTTACCATATGTAAACCAAGTAAGGAGACTCTACCTTATCGGATTTGCTGGAAGCCTGTTTCGATTTCTCATCCCACTATTTGTTCCTTTAATCTTAAAATACGTTTTTGACCAATTGCTTCAAAATGAACTATTGTCACGATCAGATAAACTAGAGCATTTATTATACATTGCAATCAGTATGCTAATTGTATTTCTATTGATTCGAGCCCCAATGGAATATGTAAGGCAATTTTGCATTCATAAGGCAAACAACAATATTATTAAAAAGCTTCGTCAGGATACATTTAAAAAAGTCCATTCTCTTGATGCGAAGTATTTTGTGGAAAACAAAAGCGGTGAAATTGGAACTCGCTTTTTTGATGATATCGAAAAGGTTAGAGGCTATTTAACCGCTTTATTTGGGAACATCTGGATTGAAATGATCGTGTTGCTTTTTGTCGTTGTTGTCATGATTACCCTAAATGTAAAACTGACCATCCTTTCTATTTTGTTAGTCAGCTTTCAGTTTGTTCTAGCTCATTTTCTCTCGAAGAAGTTTAAGAAATCAACTCGAATCATGATGAATTATCGATCTGTTATGAGTGGATTTATTTTCGAAAAAATACAAGGTGCATTTCTATCAAAACTGTTTGCTTCAGAAAAACGCGACAAAGCGGAACTGGATCAGCATTTATTCCATTTTGACAAGTTAACTGACAAACATGCCAAGATTAATGCATTTATGCTAGCCTCTGTTAATGTTCTTAGTGATATGACCCCTTTTATTGTGGCAATGGTTGCGAGCCTTTTTGTCCTAGATGGTCAGATAACGGTTGGAAGTTTAATCGCTTTTTTTGCTTATGTAGAAAAAATGAGAAGCCCTGTTGCTGCATTGGTGAATGCCTATCCGTCTATCACAGAAGGTAGTGTGGCATTACAGAGAATTTTCGATTTCTTAAATACGCCTCAAGCAATTAAGGACATAGATAACCCTACCGAATTAAAGAAATTCTCTGATTCTATTAGGTTTCAAAACGTATCTTTTTCCTACGATCAAAGTGATACGATTATTAATAACCTTTCTTTTACGTTGAAAAAAGGAAAAACGTATGCATTTGTTGGTGAAAGTGGTGGTGGGAAGAGTACCATCCTACAGCTTTTGCTCAGAATGTATGATGTTACAAATGGAGAAGTACTAGTAGATGGTATAAATATTAAGGATTACTCACTTGAGAGTCTCCGAACACATATGGGAATTGTCACTCAAGATAACTTTTTATTTAGTACATCTATTATAGATAATATTAAAATGGCTAATCTTGATGCATCTAATGATGAAATCATTGCCGCGGCCAAGAAGGCATACGCCCATGATTTTATTACAGCCTTACCGAATGGGTATGATACAGAAATTGGTGAAAGAGGAATAAAGCTTTCTGGTGGCCAAAAACAGCGAATAGCTCTTGCTCGTGTATTTTTGAAAAATCCATCCTTAATTATTCTAGACGAAGCGACTAGTGCGCTCGATAATGAGAGTGAAAAACTAGTACAACAATCCATCGATCAATTTAGCAAAGATAAAACGATTATTATGATTGCTCATAGGTTATCTACCATATTGAATGCAGACGCCATTTTTGTTGTAAAAAACGGAAGGATAATAGAAAGTGGTAATCACCAAAGCCTATTAAGATTAGACGGTTATTACAAAGAGCTATATTCTAAGCAAAATATGACAAATGAGAAGGAATTAAAAATGGCAGTTGGCTCATAAATTTAGGCTTATTTTTGAACATGTTGAATAAACAGAAAACACTCTAATTACCATTTCAGGATAATTAGAGTGTTTCATTTTTAAAGTAATATATTATTAAATGAAACTCAATTATTGGAAGGAAGAATAATATGAAAATTGGATTAATTAGGCACTTTCGGGTGCTTCACCCCTATCCGCAAAAGAAACTCGTAGAAACAAAAGAGTTGCTGCAATGGTTTAAAGACTATGATGAAGCAGAGATAGAGATTTCTGAAGTAGACCTGCTAGGGGTAGATTGGAAATATTGCTATTCAAGCGATTTACATAGATCTTTACAAACTGCAGAATATATATTTCCTGGGGAGGTAGTCAAGAGGACAGAACTAAGGGAGGTACCAATCACTCCATTTAAAAAAAGGCTAAAGTTACCTTTTCTTGTTTGGGCAATGTTGGTTAGACTCTCATGGATGACAAATAAAGAAAAGAAAAATGAAATTATGAAAATTAGAGAGGGAATAAATAAACTCCTTGATGAAGCTCTTGCCCAAAAAGGTGAGACTCTTATTGTAAGTCATGGTGCATTAATGATTTTTATGGCAAAAGAACTTAAAAAGAGAGGTTTCCATGGACCTAAGCTTGGGAATCCCCAAAACGGCAAAGTATATATTTTTCATAACGAAGAATAATTCCTTTGTTTTACCTTAATAGAAAGCTATTCATATTTTTAAAAAGAGTTGTAGATCACATTCAATCTACAACTCTTTCTATTTCTAAGTTAAAGAAGGCTTCAATGGAACTTACCAGTAGGTAAAACCTCTTATTATAGAAAGTAATAAAAGATAAACGCAGCTACTGAAAAATCGACAACCACACAAAGTGGAGGAAATGCTTTTACGATTTTGATAGAAATAAGTTTAGGATGATGGAATAAATCCCATGTTCCGTGTAAGAGATACCCTAATGCGACCCAAAACGGCGAATAAACCATTCCAAGATAAGCACAGGCAAATATGACAATCGAGACAACCGTTTCTGTCAAAATGATATTTAATCGAGAATCCGATAAGGCAGCCCCTAAATAAACACAAGCCGTATAAGCAAGAAACAAAGCAAATAGTTGATAATGATAGGGTGCAACGGCAAAATGAAACACCCTAATTAATAAAAAAGAAATAACTAGACCTATTAAAACATATTTTACTTTCATATGAAAAACCTCCTGTTATTATGTACTCCTAATTTTCTAATTTACAATCGTAAGCGCATTGTTTTTTATATTAGAAATTTTTCTAGACTGAAACTCGAACACTTGAAGTCTGTTTGTTACTTTGGTTAAGCTTTCTTCCCCACCAATAGAAAGCAATACTGACCAAGGAAAATACCGCCATTGTAAGAAACATTACTTCCCCTCCAAACGAAACTAACAATACACTGCCAAACCACGGTCCCATAAAGTTGCCAAATTCACTAAAACCTTGGGCACCATAATACATACCTCTCATACCAGTTGGAGTAATCTCATCAACTAGTGCATACTCAGAAGGAATAATCAATATTTCTCCGAAGGTAAAAATAATCATCGAAATCACAAAACCAATCCAATCATTGGAAAAAGCAAAACCTATTTCCCCTACGGCAAATAGGAGACTTCCCATTACAAGCCGTTGAAATAGTCC
>DASQIV010000020.1:0-3329 GCA_035631415.1 Pseudoneobacillus sp.
CCAACTTTAGGGTTAACTGCAGCAGTCATTCCAACTACAGCAACTTTATAGTCAACTAATTGATCAGCAGGAATACCTTCTTTTTCTTCAGCAAACACATCAGAGTTACCAATATCTACAGAACCTTCAGCAACTTGAGAAAGACCAGTACCAGAACCACCTGCATTTACTTGTATATCAACATTTGGATTTTCATTCATAAATTCTTCAGCAGCAGCAGCTACTAAAGGTTGCATTGCAGACGAACCAGAAATTGTTAATGAACCAGAAAGCTCTTCAGTTTTTGCAGCAGTATCTCCATTTGCATTATCATTTTCCTCTGCGTTTCCGCCACAAGCAGCTGTAATTGTCATTAACGCTGCAAGTAACATTGGTAGGCTAAGCTTTTTAAGGTTTTTCATTTCCTATTTCCCCCTAAGAGATATGTTTGTTTTGTCCTACATTTGTAATAGTAAAGGAAGACTATTAATCCAGTTTTAATGAATTGTAAAGGTTTTGTAAATCTATGTCTTTTTTTTACTATAAATTGTCTAATGATGATATCTCCTCCTTTTTTATAAAGCTTTTTCATCAATATTCTTTCCTTATTAAGTCTCGATTATTAATACACATTGAATTCAAGAAGTAAAAATAAAAAAAATAAACCCGTCAATAAACGGGTTTACTCATTTGCACTATTTTCTTCATTATTTTCATTTTCTGTTTGTGTTGTTGTTGCACTAGGCTTTTCTATCTTTTGAATGGCACTTTCCTTCTGTAAACCTTCTTCCATTCTTTTCTTCTTTAAGTTGAAGTAGGCATCAAGCGATCTTCTTGCAATTTCATTGTTAGCATGATGGCCCTCATCACCCTCATATGCCCATGGGACAAGAACAGCTATTGCTACTTCTGGATTATCATTTGGGGCATATCCAACAAAACTTAAATTCATTACTTCAGGTGGGATTTCATTTTTCTCTTTGAATTTATACATTTCTGGACCATCATATAAAGCCTGAGCGGTTCCAGTTTTACCAGATGGATGATAAGGTGCATTAGCAAATGCTCCGTAAGCTGTACCACCTGGTTCTTGAGTCACTCGTCTAAACCCTTCTTGAACTCGTTCCATCCATTCAACCTTTGTATCAATACGATTTAGTATCGTTGGTTTAATTTCTTCTATAATTGGACCAAGCTCATCGTTATTAAGTAATGGTTCACGAATTTCTTTCACAATATGTGGCTGAACACGATATCCACCATTTGCAATGGTTGAAACGTATTGAGCTAGCTGCATCGGTGTATAAATATCGTACTGACCAATTACTAAGTCGAGTAATAAACCTGGAGTTTTTAACGGTCCTTTAAAGCCCACTTGTTCATTAGGCAGATCAATGCCGGTTCTAACACCTAAACCAAATTGGCTAAAGGATTCACGAACATCTTCCCATGCATGTTTATTTCTATAGGAAAGTGGTTGGTTAAATTCATAATGACCTTTACCTATTTCAATCGCCGTTTTAAACATATAGACGTTTGAAGATACTTGCAATGCTTTAATATCGTTAAGATTTCCAAAATTTTTCCATGAAGATTTCTCAGGTGTTCCTTTTATGGTCATTGGTGCATCATAAAAGAACGTATTGGGTTTAATCGCTCCTGTTTTATATCCAGTTAGAATGGTTGCACCTTTTACTGCAGAACCTGCATTATAGGAAGTGGTAAAGGTTCCGTAGGCAAAGTCTAGCATTTCTTGTTTTCCGGTTATTTTATCCTTTGTGATTTGTTTTCCAGCAAGAGTTAAGATTTCACCTGTATGCGGGTCCATTAACACAACAAAGGCACGATCTAGAAGTGCCGTTCTAGGTTCTTTCTTCGCTGCTAATAGTTCTTCCTCAATAATCTTTTCAACTTCGAGTTGTAGATCCATATCCACTGTTAAAACCAAGTCTTTACCACGTTTTCCATCTGACACCACTACACTCTCGAGAACATTTCCACCTTTATCGGTGATATTCTTAACTTTAGCTTTTTGACCGTGAAGCACTTCTTCATATTGTTGTTCGATATAACTTAATCCGACACGATCATTACGGCTATAATCACGAGCTAAAAAATAATCTAATCTTTCGCTTGGTAATCCTTTATCGGAAGAGGAAACCTTACCTAAGATTGTTTTTAAAGTATCACCAAACGTATAGGCTCTTTCCCAATCTGTCGTTGTGTCCACACCAGGTAAAAATTGGAGGTTTTCACTTACAATCGCAAATTCCTCTGGTGTGACATTTTTATTTTTCACAATTTGTGGTGTTAAAGTATAACCGCTATTAAATTCTCGAAAAATCGCTAAAATCTCGAGGTCCTTTGTATTAAGCTCTTTTAATTCATCCTCGGTAATTCTTTTTAATTGCAATTTATATAAAGCTTTGTCATCCAGCTTTTTCTCTTCAAATTTCACCCATTCTTCTTTTGTTATTTTTTCCTTCGCCCGTTCAGGATTCTTTAATATCCAATAATCCTTTTTTTCACGTTCCTGAACTTTTGAAGCATCTTTATCAATAAGTGTTGCTAACCGTTCTGCAACCTGTAATAAATCCTGCTGATTGGTTCCTTGATATTTTGTATAGGTAATAGCATTTTCAGGAGTATTATCAACAATAATTTTCCCATTACGATCAAACATTTTCCCTCTTGGCACAGGATTATTTACTGTTATATCTTCAGTTCGTTCAATCTCCCTTTTAAAGTCATCTCCATAAACAATTTGAACGACACCTAATCTTAAAATAAGTAAAGAAAATAATATAAAGACAATGAAGAAGAGTATGTTCAATCGAATAGGAACATGGGTCTTCTTCTTTTTTTTCTTATTCACTTTGGTCCCACATCCTTCATTTAAGCTTTCTTTCTTTATTGTATAGGATGAATTAATATTTTACTATGAGTAACCCTTCCCAGGTTAAGATTATATATGAAAAAAGCTACCTTTACTATTAGGCTATGTAACTTGCCTGTAATTTTCGCTCCAGGCACTCCTAGCAATATAGTGTCAAATTAACATTAGACTTCAAAAAGCCTACTATTAAAAATAGAGAAGGGTTTCCCCTTCTCTTTATGCTGTTGATAATTGTATTTTTCTAACAAAAAAGTAGATACAAGTATGACCAGCACCGAGAAATAAAAGTAAAATAGGAATACTAGAATTCTCATTAAAAAAGGTAACCGCTATTAAAAAGGCAATAAGCGAAATCATTCGTCCAAGGTTTAAAAATAATTCACGCACCACAATATATTCAATTCTCATCTCAGCTGCTTTCCACCCCGAACCAATAATGTCATAAGTCATAGAC
>DASQIV010000021.1:0-4107 GCA_035631415.1 Pseudoneobacillus sp.
AGGATTAGTGAAATGTATTCTGATTTTTTGCCAACTGCGTAATCCTTTGCTAAGGCTTGCACTCCTAGAAAAATGAAGAAATAACCTAGTGGATCAGGGAGTATATCAATAGCAATGATATGAATTTCGACTAGAACGAATAAAAATCCCCAAAATATTTTATGAAAGCTTTCTTGCATTATTCTTTCCCGCCCTTCGATTCTGCAATGATTTCATCAACATCCTTCTGCTCAAGATAAGGTTGTTCTGATATATATGTTTTGCTTGTAAAGGTCTTACCATCTATTGTTTTTCCCTTCATTCTAAGCCCCAAGCCAATAACGTTGTTAGCCTCTGGATTAGTAAAAGTCATAATATTCAGCCATTCATTTTTTTCAAGAGTAAACGGAAAGGGAATTTCCTTTATCGAAATTCCTTTAACACTGTTCCAGTCAGCCTGCATGTTTTCATTAAGCCATTTAGGAATTTCTTTTCCATTACGAAGGTCTTCAAGCTCCTTTAGCTTCTTTTGATTAAGATTAATCTTTACCTCTATATCATCATTTAGTTCTGGAAAAGGGATATCAAATCCCTCAATTATTACTGATTCTAGTGCAACTAATGATTCATCACTCCGGTGTTGATTATTGCTAGAGCTCATTCTTGATTCTAGAAATCTTTCTTGATTGGTAATTGGACTGAACTGAACTTTCCCGATATTGACCATAGAAGGTGGTTGATTACTAAAGCCAATCTCCATATCTTCAAAAGACCAAGCCATATTTGAACCATCCTTAATTGGAATGATTTGTTTTGAGAATGGAATGGTAACAGATCTTAAATAATGATGTCGGAATTCTTGTACGTAAGGGGGAATGTTATTTGACCACATCCCAAATTGATTTTGCGGATAGAAGTCAACTCCATCAATTCGTACATAATTGATAAGGGAACGGTCATCCTTGTTTGTTAAGTAATAAAAGGTTAATTGATTTTCATCATAAATTTCATTTACATAGTAGTGCTTTAAAAAAATGGGTTTATCCAGCTGATTGTATTGATAATATGTATAGTTGAAAATCCAACTTATCCCGATTAATCCCAAGAAAATCCATAAATATTTTGATTTCAAGATGTCCCCTCCATTAGGCGGAAAGCCGTTTATAAATAACATACGAATTCTCCAAAGATTTGTTTCATTTTTTTGAATATTGTTTGTGAATTGAATTGTATATCTATCTAAAAACTAAATTTATCTATATTGGGAAAGTATTTGATCAAAAGAGATTTGTTATAATGAAATGATAGAGAAGTTTTAGAATTGAGGTATAAAAAATGAACAAAACAATAGGAATATTAGCACACGTTGATGCCGGAAAGACAACTTTTTCGGAACAGCTTTTATATCATACAAACAGTATTAAACAAAGAGGTAGAGTAGACCATAAAGATTCATATCTGGATAGCCATGAAATTGAAAAGCAAAGAGGTATTACGGTTTTTGCTGATCAAGGAATGTTTATGTATAAAGGTTCAAATTATTATCTTATCGATACTCCTGGCCACGTAGATTTTTCACCTGAGATGGAACGTGCTATTCAAGTGATGGATTTTGCGATCATTATGATAAGTGCTGTCGAGGGAATCGAGGGACATACCGAAACGGTTTGGCAGTTATTAAGAAGTCATCAAATTCCAACCTTTTTCTTCATTAATAAAATAGATCGGGTTGGAGCGGATGTCAGTAAAGTGATAGAAGAAATACGTCTTAATTTAACAACTGATATATTTGATATTACTGATTCCATTATGACGAATGGAGAGATGAATGAGGATCTTATTGAATTTATTGCTGAACGAGATGAGGATCTTTTAGATTATTATATGGAAAATGGATACCAAAAAGATTTATGGTTAAAAACGATGCAACAATTAATAATTGATAATAAGCTTTTTCCTTGTTCAAGTGGTTCAGCTTTACAGGACATTGGAATTGGTAGCTTTCTAGAAAAATTAGATTTTTTAACATATTCCCATTTTTCAAACGAAGAACCGTTTTCTGGAAGAATTTATAAAATTCGATATGATCAAAATGGTACAAGGATTACGTTTATTAAAGCGTTGAGTGGAACGTTAAAGGTACGAGATGAAATCAGCTATGGAAGTATAGAGGATTCTATATCTGAAAAAATAACACAGCTTCGCGCTTATAACGGAAGCAAATTTAAAGTTGTTGATCAGGTAACGGCTGGTGAGCTTTTTGCTGTCACGGGCTTATCGATGACCTCAGTAGGAGATGGGGTTGGAGCTATTAAGGAAAAGATTTTATATGAAATGATACCAACCTTAAAATCGAAAGTTCTTTTCGAATCAGATGTGAATCTAAAAGAAGCATTACAATTTTTTAAAATGCTAGAATCAGAGGATCCTTCTTTAAATGTCATCTGGGAAGAAAGGTTACAAGAGATTCATATTCATGTAATGGGAGCAATTCAACTAGAAGTATTAGAGCAAATGGTCTATGATCGTTTTCATTTAAAAGTGAAATTCGAAAAGCCTGAAATTCTTTATAAGGAATCGATTGAAACACAAGAAATTGGATATGGTCATTTTGAACCTCTAGGGCATTACGCTGAAGTGCATCTTCAATTACAGCCAGGGGAACGAAATAGTGGAATAACTTTTGAAAATGCTTGTCACGCAGATGATTTGACTGCTGGAAATCAGAACTTAATAAAACATCATCTTTTTGAAAGGGAGCACCATGGTTTATTGACAGGTTCACCTATTACAGATGTTAAGATAACGTTACTAACAGGACGAGCACATATTAAGCATACTTCGGGCGGAGATTTTAGGGAGGCAACAATTAGAGCTTTAAGACAAGGTCTTGAAAAAGCAAGTAATATACTACTAGAGCCTATTTACCAATTTAAAATTAAAGTGGATATAGATGTAATGGGTCGTGTACTATCTGATATTCAAACAGCTCATGGAAGCTTTGACACTCCAAAAACAGATGGTAATAAAGCGATATTAACCGGAAAAGCACCTGTTTCAACATTTATGAATTATAGTAGCCAGCTTGCTTCATTCACACAGGGAAGAGGCGTGATTAGCTTAGTATTTGCTGGATACAATCGTTGTCATAATGAAAAAGAGGTCATAGATCGGATGGGCTACAATAAAAATGCGGATCCTGAATATACTTCATCTTCTATTTTCTGTGCGAAAGGGCAAGGGTATACAGTACCCTGGGATGAGGCAGAGGGGAAAATGCATTGCCTTTGAATTCATAATCGAATTTTATTTAGGAAAACTCTTCTGTCGAATGATAAGAAGAGTTTTTTTACTCCGTGTATTCTGTAAAAAATGCAATAAATTTTAATGTGTATTTCGACGAGATTCCTCAAATTAGTTTCATTATTTTAATCTATTATTTTTTATATAGATGTAAAGCAACGAAAGGTGTCGCAATTGGTATTGTAGAGTCGGAAACTATTGATTTGGTAGAAGCGGCTCTTTTGTTACAATGAGAAACAAACACTTACGAGGAGCCAAATTATGCAAATTACATTAGATGTAAAAATATCAGAAGAAATCATATTCGATATGAATAGTATAGAAGAAATTGAGAGAGAAGAAATGTATTATAAACTATGGGAAGATGATCGATTATAAATAGTTAAAATAAGATCAACTAACCGAATCTTTGAAGTAGGGGATTCGGGTTAGTTGATTACTTAAATTTAGTGATGTAAATTAAGTTTCTTAGTTTATTCTAAAAATAATTGCTTTATTTTAGCGACAACATTACGTGGACTAAATGGCTTTAATATGTATTGATTTACACCTAAATCATATGCACGTTGTATTTCATTTTCTCCACCTTTAGCTGAAAGCATGATTACAGGTGTATTCTTGATTCTCCTAATTTCTTCTAGTACCATATAGCCATCTTTTCCTTGCATTAATACATCTAATAGGATTAAATCAAAATCCTCTTGTATAGCTCTCTCTAATCCATCGTCCCCGTTATCCACTACATCGGTTAGGAATAATTCTCTTTCTAAATACATCTTTAGTAATTGACTAATCCTTACTTCGTCTTCAATAATGAGTATTTTT
>DASQIV010000022.1:0-8891 GCA_035631415.1 Pseudoneobacillus sp.
AACAAATTGAACTTTTAAAAAGTGAAGGAGTAGACCTTTCATATATGAGTTTTGGTCATATGGATCGAAATCCAGATCCTTATTACCATGAACAAATTGCAAGTACAGGAGCTTATCTTTGTTTTGATGGCATTGCCAAAATTAAATATGCACCAGAAAGCGCACGAATTGCCTGCATTTTAGAGCTTGTGAAAAAAGGCTATGAAAATCAAATTTTAGTCAGTGGAGATACGGCACGTAAGACGTATTACAAGCACTATGATTACGGATTAGGTCTTGAATACATCATCGCAAAGTGGGTACCGCGATTTATTGATGATGCGAACCGCCAAGGCTTTGACGGAGAAAAGTTAATCCATAAATTCTTCGTTGAAAATCCAGCAAGATGCTTCACTTTTAAAAAATAGGAGGGGTAACCATGAACTTTCAAAATGAAAATTCTTTCGATGTCAAAGAAAAAATTGAGAAAAGTAAGGTTGCCATCTTACCAATCGGTGCGGTTGAAGCACATGGTCCGCACCTTCCTTTAGGTACGGACAACTATTTAGCAGAAAGATTATCATATAGAGTAGCAGAAAAGACAGGAGCTTTTGTTTTGCCAACCATGCCATACGGTCAAGTTTGGAGTCTGAAAAACTTTCCAGGCAGTATTAATATCAGCAATGAATCTCTCATTAGCTTTTTAGTCGATATGGGAGTGAGCTTATATGAGCAAGGCTTCCGCGTTTTTGTCATGATTAACGGTCATCTAGGAAATGCCGTTGCGTTAAAGGAAGCTGCCAGGAAGCTTTATAGCCAATTCACAGATTTTAAAATTCTTTATCTGTTTTATCCAGGGGTTAAAAAAGTGACAGAAGAAGTAAGAGAAACCAAATCAGCACATGCCAGCTATTTTCACGCTTGTGAAATTGAAACATCTTACATGCTATATTTGGCAGAGGAATATGTTGATATGTCTAGAGCAATCACGGATATACCGAACATCCCAATGAGCGCGGATGCGACTCCAACTCCTTGGGAGGAGTTTACGAGCTCGGCTGTCCTGGGGGATGCGAAAATTGCAACAAAGGAAAAAGGCGAAAAGATCATTGAAGTGGCCATTGAAAACATGATCAAGATAATAGAAGGTGCGAAAGATGAACTTAACTAACTTAACTAAATTAAACGATTTTTTATTGTTTAACTTCCTAGCGAAAGATAAAGAAAATGCACAGGAGATTATTAAGGCAGGAGAAGGCTATATCGTTCCTGGAATTGTTTCTTCTGATTTTGAAAATATAGAAGACGGCGTAAAAAAGGTAGAAGAATTAAAAGAGGTTACTCCCATTGTCAGTATTGGTTTAGGCGATAACGGAAATCCAGCCAACTGGGATCGAGTATTAGAGATTGCTGCTGGTTCGAATCCAGGACATATCAACCAGCCATTTGAAAAATCAAGCTTTTCACGTGGCTACCTACAAGGCAAGGGAATCGATCAAGTCGTAAATGGTTTAGTTGCTCCAACTGGAAAGGTAGGATATGTAAAAGTATCCGGGCTTGAAGTGAAGGTAGAAGATTTAGTGGATCTAGCTTTATCAATGGGAATCGAGTCTATCAAATTCATGCCTTTAAAAGGTCTGGTTCACCTTGATGAGCTTGTTTACTTATGTAAAGTGGCGGCTGAAAAAGGAATTGTGTCCGTTGAACCTGCTGGTGGAATTTCAGCTGATAATATCGTGGAAATCGTTAATGCGGTAAAGGACACATGCTTATCAGTATTTATGCCTCATATTTTTGGTTCTACTATTGATAAAGAAACAGGAAGAACGATACCTGAAGAAGTTGCTAAAATCGTGCAATTGGTTAGGGGATGATCTTTAATGTTAACGCAATACTTTGAGAGTTCAAGAGAAAAACTAAAATTAGTAGAAGAAAATGAAAAGGAACAGCTGATAAGTGCAGCAGAAAAGGTTGCCAAAGCGATCATGAATGGTGGAATTATTCAACTATTTGGCTGTGGCCATTCTCATATATTAACAGAAGAAGTTTTTTATCGTGCTGGTGGACTTGTTCCAATCAAGCCAATCTTAATCGAACCACTTATGCTGCATGAAGGAGCCCTTCGTTCCTCACAATTAGAGCGGCAAAACGACTATGCAGAAGGATTCTTAAAGGAACAAGATTTTCGTCCGGATGATGTTGTATTTGTTATCTCTACATCAGGCAGAAATCCGGTACCTGTTGATGTAGCATTGGCTGCAAAGGAAAAAGGTGCTTTTGTAGTGGGAATCACATCCCTTGAATATTCGCAGAGTCAACCATCTCGTCATAAAAGCGGTCAGCATCTCTTTAATTCCGTTGATCTCGTCATTAATAACTACTCTGCTAAAGGTGATGCAGCCCTTTCCTATGAAAAGGTATCCGTGCCTTTCGGACCAACATCAACAGTAGTAGGAGCCGTTATTTTAAACGCTATATTTGCTGAAGCTATTAAAATCATGGCCAATAAAAACTTTGAACCTCCGATATTCTTAAGTGGGAATATCGATGGAGCAGACAGTCATAATGAGCAATTAGTCGAAAAGTACAGAGGACGGATTGGATTACTTTCTTAATAGGTGACAGGCACCGCCCGAATTATCTTGTTTCACAATAGTTTCACAAAATAGCATAAATGCATTAAATAATCCTTTCCCATTTGGGGAGAGGATTATTTTTTTTGATTTTATTTATAAAAATACTTCCAAGTTGATGGTTCAGACCTTTCGTTTATTTTCGGTTACTCATTGGGTTACCTGTTTGTATTACTTTTAATTCAAGTCTTGATCTATTTTTTTGAAAGTTGTTAAGAAAAGCTATGTTACGAATTGGAATTAAAATAAGAGTTACATTGATTAATCATATTACTATTATATTACTGTTCTATTACACTCTCGTAATATCCCCCAAAAAACAAAGTATGTTAATCGTAATAATATAGTAGGTTGGTAAGCCTAAACTATTTCCTTCCTTTTAATAGGAAGGAATTTTTGTGAAATCACACAAATTATTGTTTTTTTATTCACCTTGAGTATTTAATAAAACCTTTACTAGGTCCTCCTCTTAAAAAGTGATAAAAAGTCAGATAGTATAAATCATGATTTTTGGAGAAAAAAATGATTTTAATGAAATGGGTGCACAAACGTTTAAAAAATAACCCGATTTTGTCCATAAACGGGACTTGAAAGGGGGTGATATCTTGCACATCAGACATTTTGTATTATCAGGTCTGATCGCTGGGGCAACCCTATTTTTACCAAACAATGCCTTTGCTGACAAAAACGAACCTAGTGAACAACATAATTCTGAAAATGCTTCCGTACAATCTGAAACGTCAGCAAAAAGTTCAAATCTACAAAAAACTACAGTTCAGTCAAAAGCTAAAAATGCAAAAATACAGCAGGGTGGAGTAATACAGGACCCACCACAGAGTAGTCCAAAACTAGAACCAACTCAAAAAGCAGCTGTAGTTTTAGAAAATTTACCGGATCAGGCAAAGGCTAAAGTACAGTCTGCTATAAAAAAGAGTGAAAAGGTCATTAAGTCTCCTGGGCTAGAGAAAGTTGCAACTGTAAAGGAACATAGTAAAGAGCTTAAGAAGAAAAAGAAAGCTATTGAAAAGGTAGCCAAAAATTCTTCTTTACATGCCTTACATAAAATTGATCCTGAATTGAAAGATAAAGCAGAATCAAAGAGGATGGTTAATAAGAGCGATTCTATTGAGAAGGCTTTTTCCCATTCGATTTTAGAAAAAGGAAATAGTTCTGTACCTTATGTTCCTAAACCGCAGAAAAAGGAGAATACTCCTACCGGTAAGAAAGAGTTTCCTGAGGCCAACCAACTCACAAACTCAGCGCAACGAACGAACAGTTCAGGAGGTCAATCCAATGACCGGGTAAGCTATGGAGGATTGAGCACAGTTAGCTTTTTAGACAAATGGTTCGAGTGGAATAAGTTCTATGAAATCAAACTTATTCAGCCTTACCTATCTAGGCAGGCATTGATGAAAAACCAATGGGTACATGCCCCACCTTCACCACCACCGAAAACAGCTCCTTTATTAAAAATGGTCAACCGCTGTTAACGCCACGGGACATTATAATTAGAGGAGCGAATTTAAAAATGAAAAATTATCTTAACTACAATAAAATTACTAAATCTTTTGTCATTGCTGGAGCTTTATCGATTGGGGTATTAGTTGGAGGGCATTTTACGGAAGCAGCAGGTCCAGACAAGGCGCAAGTTCAACATTCTCTTCAAGTAAAAAGTGAAGTTAGCGTAAATCCTGATCTTATAGCAAAAGCGACTGTTCCAACCAAGAAAGAAGCACCAGTTCAAAAGGTGCAAGCCAAAGATGAAGTGAAAGTACAGGCTAAAGACGAAGTTAAGGTAACGGTACAGCCGAAAGAAGAAAAAGTGAGTAAATCACAGGCTAGTGTTCACGCTAGCGAGACAGCAAAGAAGAATGCTGCTCCAAACTCAGCTGTTTTGGGTAAGGGTGAAAAGGCTGAAAAAGTTGAAACGGAAGAAGTAGTAACGGATGAAACCGTTACGGAAGAGCAAACGGCTGTAGAAACTCCAGTTCAAGAGCCTGCGACAGAGGAAGCTGTTAGTCCTAAAACTGAAGTAGATGCAGAAAATCAAGACGCTGAATCTGATTCAAAAGAAACAACAGACCTTGATAACGATGTAGCTGTAAAAACGGAAGATGAGGATGCTGCTGTTATCGAAGATGAAGTAGATACAGATCTTGATGCTGATACAGACGTAACAACAGAAGATGCTACTGATGAAGATTCTGACTCTGATTCTGATTCAGAAAAAGTTAACCTTGATTCAGTGGCAGTAGTAAAAACAAAAGATGAAGAAGAAGCTGATTCACTTGAAGTAGACACAGATGATACTGACGAGTTAGTAACTGATGAAGCTACTGAAGTTGTATCAGAAGAAGCTACAGAAGAAACAGCTGATGTAGTAACAGATAATACAACAGAAGAAGTTGTGGCTGAAGAAGATGCAGAAACTGCTGAAAAAGTCAGCCCATCAACTGAAAATAAGTTAAATGCTCAAGGTCGTGTACATGCAAGTGCAACAGCAAAAGAGCATGCTTCTTTAAATTCTGCAGTACGTGCTGGAGAAGTAGTTACAGAAGAAGGAACAACTGAAGAAGTAGTAACTGAAGAAACTGCATAAGCAGTAACAGAAGTAACAACAGAAGAAGTTGTTTCAGAAGAAACTACAGAAGAAGTAGTAACTGAAACAAACCAATCAGTTATTAACAAAGCAGAAGCAAAAGCTAGTGTTAAAGCAAACGAAAAGGCGACAACTCATGCTGCAGCAAACTCTGCTGTACTTGCAGGTGTTGAAGTTTCTGAAGAGGTAGTAACAGAAGAAGAATCTACAGAAGAAACAGCTGTAGTAACTGAAGAAACTACTGCTTCTATCACTACAAAAGAATAGTAATCTACTATTTACAAATGAAACCGAGGGATTTTATCCTTCGGTTTTTTTGTAATACTTTTTGTTTTAGGTACCTGAAAAATTTATAAAGTAAAAAGATTATTAGTAAGGGAAAGAGAGATCTTATAAGTGTGTACCATTTTAAAAGGACGGTAAATTTCGATAATCTACTGAAACAATTGTAATGAATACGGGTTTCACAAAAGATTGTCAATCCCTATTCCTATTATAATTATTGGTAATAATTCAAGAAACTGATAGATTAGCATAATAGAGAATTTACTTTAAAAGATTGTTCAAAATACTTATAAAATCGTATTTATAAGGGAAATAGTATTACTAGAAAGCTAGTCGTGATTTCTAACTTACAAATCCTTCCTGAAATATGACAAAAATCGTATGTTACGATAATTTTGTTGGTAAGCCATTTTTTTTAAAACGGGAGGATGTTTATATGTTTAAGAAAAAAGCAATTCTTACGGTAGCAGCGGCAGCGGCTTTATTGATGGCCAATCCAGTACCCAATAATGCGGAAGCTGCTTCTAATAGCACAACTACACAACAAAAGGTCTACTATTACCAAGGCTCTAATTTTAATATGGATGAGATAAATAGTTTCATAGAAAACTTTTATAAAAATTTAGGAACTCAAACGCCAGTACAACAAACAACTGTACAGCAGCCAACTCAGACACAACCAACACAAACTGTAGAAACAGCTCCTGTTACACAACGGACTGTGTCAACGGAGCAACCAACGACAACGACTACACAACCAACAACAACACAAACAACAAGCACTCTAAGTGCCTATGAGCAAAAGGTAGTGGATTTGACTAATCAAGAACGTACGAAAATTGGTGCACCTGCTTTGAAAGTGGATGTAGCACTTAGCAAAATGGCGCGTGATAAATCACAAGATATGGCGACAAATAACTACTTTAGCCACACAAGTCCGACATATGGATCGCCATTTGATATGATGAAGCAATATGGAATTACGTATCGTTATGCTGGTGAAAATATTGCGATGGGGCAGAAAACTCCTGAAGAAGTCGTTCAAGCTTGGATGAATAGTGAAGGTCACAGAAAGAACATGTTAAATCCAAACTTTACTCATATCGGAGTGGGATATGTATCACAAGGTAACTATTGGACTCAGGAGTTTATTGGTAAATAAGTTTATCATTTATCAGGCTGTCGAGAAATTTCGACAGCCTTTTTATTCATTTACAATTTATTCCTATTAAGTTAATCTTTTCAAGAAGGGCGATTTTAAAAACTAAGACCAGAGCCCTAGTACATATACTTCTCAGTCCCAATGTGAGTTGGTCAATCTTTTAGGATAATAGATGTATCGAGCGTTATGAAGGAGGTTAAAGCATGGAAACGATATTGCAGATATCGAATCTGAAGAAGAAAATCGGAAAGAAAACGATTATTCACGATTTGTCTTTAGATGTGTATAAAGGAGAGGTGTTTGGTTTTCTTGGACCAAATGGTGCAGGAAAAACAACGACCATTCGTATGATTGTCGGGTTAATGTCGATTACGGAAGGGCAAGTTCTCATTAATGGAAAAAGTGTCTCCAAAGATTTTGAGAGTGCTGTGCGTCATGTGGGAGCGATCGTTGAGAATCCGGAACTATACAAATTTTTAACAGGCTATCAAAATCTGGTTCATTATAGTCGGATGATGAAGGGAATTAGTCAGGAACGGATTAAAGAGGTTGTCAGATTAGTAGGACTTGAGAATCGTATTCACGATAAGGTTAAAACGTATTCTTTAGGGATGCGACAACGCCTCGGTTTAGCCCAAGCATTATTACATAAACCTTCTCTATTAATTTTAGATGAACCAACAAACGGATTGGATCCAGCCGGGATTCGTGAAATCCGTGATTATTTACGGAAGCTAGCAAAAGAAGAGGGCTTAGCAGTTTTTGTATCGAGCCATCTGCTATCTGAAATGGAGCTCATGTGTGATCGGATTGGTATCCTTCAGAATGGAAAATTAATCGATGTGCAAAGTGTGAGGGAATTTTCGAATGAAAAAGTTGATCGTCAGGTTGTTTTTTCAGTGGATGACCCTTCGAAAGCTCGTGATTTGCTTGGCTCAGGTAAAGTTATTTCGGACGATCAAATTGAACTAACGATGGAAAAAGAGGATATCCCTGCAGTCGTGGCAAAACTAGTTGAAAAAGATATCAAACTATATGGTATTGAAACAAAAGGAAAATCTCTTGAAGATAAATTTTTAGAAATAACAGGAGGTGAGCAAATTGTCTAGCATGATCTCCTTAATTCAAAATGAAAATATGAAAATATTTCGACGTGTGGGTACATGGATTATGATCGCTTTACTGATGGTCATTGTCATCGCTGGTGGGGTTATTGAAAAAGTGACCTCCGATGATCAACAATCGAATGTTAATTGGAAAGCTAGTTTACAGCAACAAAACCAACAAATGGAACAATCTCTTAAAGAAGGACAAATTCCAAAAATAATGGTAAAAACCATTAAGAAGGATATCGCCATTAACCAATATCGTATTGAACACGATTTAGATCCGTTTGGACATGGCGCCTGGGAAAATGTAATTGATGATGCTGCAATTGTGGGCGTTGTAACCCTTTTTACGATTATCATTGCCGGTGGAAGTGTGGCCTCTGAGTTTTCTTGGGGAACGATCAAGCTATTGCTTATTAGACCTGTCAATCGCTCGAAAATATTACTCTCAAAATATATTTCTACCTTTATTTTTGCTTTAATTACATTACTCATTTTATTCGTTTTATCGTTTATTGTCGGTGCTGTTTTGTTTGGATTTGATACCATCGGAAACCCGCATTTATCATACCACGCGGGGAAGGTAGTGGAGTCAAATATGTTCTGGCATGCGATACAAGTATATGGATTAGCTTGTGTGAGTCTATTAATGATGGTGACATTTGCTTTTATGATTTCGACGATTTTTAGAAGCAGCTCTTTATCGATTGGAATCGCGATTTTCTTAATGTTTACCGGTACTCAAGTTACCGGCCTGTTAGCAACAAAATTCGATTGGGCAAAATATATCTTGTTTGCCAATACCGATTTAACTCGCTATATTGATGGCATTCCGCTTGTCGAAGGAATGACGATGGCTTTCTCAGTTGTGATGCTGATTCTTTATTTTGTGGTGTTTAATAGTTTGACTTGGTTCATTTTTAAGAAAAGAGATGTAGCGGCTTGATTGGCAAACTATTGAGTTTTGTACAGTAGTTATAGGTAAAAATTTCAAATGTTGTGACAAAGTTAGTAATAAGTGGATTTTAGTCAGGTATAATGGCAAAAGAGTCAGATATATGGTGAAAATAGTTAGATAAATGATAAAAACAGTCAGATAAATATCAAAGATTGAAAGAAGATGC
>DASQIV010000023.1:0-6120 GCA_035631415.1 Pseudoneobacillus sp.
TTCATGGGAAGCAACTGGCTTTTCTCCTTTATAATATTGGTAAGAGGGTACAGATGCATCTTCACTAGCTACCTTTTCCCAACCAGAAGGATACTGTCGGTTTAAATCTACACCCATAGCGTTTGCCTTCCATCTAGAAAAATCGTTTGAATGTTGATTCATCTTTAACAAATTATCACGGTGGTATTTAGGAAATCCTGAGATACCCTCTTGTTGGATCGTAACCCCATCAGGATTCAACATAGGAACGAACCAAATAGAAACGTCATTTAAAATGTCCGATGAGTATGAACCAATTTTCTCTTTATGATGATAAGCTTTTGTATAGGTTTCTAACATTTCCATAAGGAGTGCACTAGTCATCCACTCCCTACCATGATGAGTCCCAATAAGGAGTATATTTTTTTCACCTGAACCTAATTTAACGGCAAGAATTTTGCGACCAAAATGAGAAAATCCAAGAGTTTTCACCACTAACTCATCTTTATAATTTTTCTTTAAGCTCCATATGTCATCCTTCATCCTTTCATATGTATAGGTTTGATGAGGATTCACTACATTTGCGCTTGCATAACTTGCGGATAGCAAAAAAATGGTACAAAAACATATAAACAGCTTTTTCATTTCTTCCTCCTTTTTAATTTTATGATTTGAGTATCTGGCCTAGTTTAAACATAAATATACAGGTAAATGTTGAAAACCTTATTAAATCAACACGTCCAACATTTGTAGGGTAACTTTCTTGATGTTTTTTCATACAATAATCTCAACTCCTAGTAAGGAGGAGAGGGAATGAATATTGTTGATTATGATCGAGCTTTATACTATACCCACCGTTCACAGTGGGATAATTTATTAATATTGATGGTAAGAACACAGGATCAATTTTTATCTAAAAAAATTGAGCATTTCCTACACGCTTATCATTTCGAAAAAGATTATTCTGTACTGGAAAAACACTTATATGCCTTATTGCGGTACATCGACCATGCCAATACACACCTGATTAATGAGGACAACGAATACAATTTAATAGAAAATGGCTAATGTGAATTCCACCACAAGAAAAAGGCTGGTTCAAAAGACCAGCCTTTTAACTTTGCCCAATTTTATTAAGTTTTATTACATTTGTTTTTTGAGAAGTATTTTTTGTCCATAACACAATTAAAAATGAAACAAAAAGGACAAAAGCTAAAACATAAAAACTAAAATGGAATTGTGATTGTGAATTGACAAACGTAAATAATGTCAACAATACTATTCTGATGGCTAAACCAATCGTACGGAATAAACTATCAACTCGACCATCAATTTGATTAGGAATTTGATCCATCAGGTAAGAGTTTCTAGCTACTCTTGTTCCAGCATTACCAAATGCTAGGAAAGCAATCAAAACAAGAAATATTGGAACAGCTTTTATGAAAAGAAGGATGCCAAATCCAACTGTATAGACAAACGTTGTCAAAATAATGGACTTTTCGTTACCCAACTTGTTAGCAAAATAAGGAATTATAATCCCTGCTATAACCGCGCCAATCCCATAAACCATACTTTGTGCACCATAAATAGAGCCTTCTACCTTCAACACATTTACCAAATAAACAGGAAATAAATAATTGGTTACCATTACTCCAATAAAGGGCATAAAAGACGCTAATAAAAACAGAAATAATTTTGGGCGCTCTTTCATGTAACGATATCCTTCGGTCAGTTTCATCCAAAAGGAATCACTCTTTTGCATATCCCTTTGTATTGGAGAATAGGGGATAAGCCAAAAGAAAATAAATGCACTTAAGTAAGTCACCGCATCAAATAATAACATCCACTCTAGATTTATTTTTCCAATTAATAGAGCTGCTACTGCCCCTGCTATTACGCTAGAGAGTTGACCTTGAATTTCCATAGCTCCGTTTAAGCTTTTATATACACTTTTCGGAAAAATTTCTTGATTTAATGCAAACATTCCTGGATAAAAGAGATTATAGTAGAAGCTTGCAGTTCCATATAAAACCATATAATGCCAAGTTGTGTATTCCATTCCTATGAATCCACTAATAGCGAAGAACAGTACTGTTAGAAATCCAACAGCTTCGCCTAACATTAATATTTTTTTTCTTGAAATGCGATCAATCCACTGTCCAATGAACGGCGACGTAATAAAATTAAAAACGGTCATAACGATGGTAATATACCCAAAAAGTGTTGCTCCGTCACCTTTTGAAACTAAAAGCCAAGGAACTGCAATCATGGTGATTCCTGAACCAATGGAGGAAAGGATGTTTGCAGCCAGGATAAGGAAAAAACGCCGGTCTTTAAATAGTTCACTCAAGGCTTATTCCCCCTTTAAAACAAGAAAACTTTTCATATAAAGCATTAATTCTTCAACCAGCGCATCAACTAACTTCATGGAATCAGGTTTCAGACCATCTTGTTCGTAATCAAAACAGACTGGGTCCAAAACAAGCTGTCTAGGAATTGTATTCGCATATAAACCTCTCATCACTGTCCTCATATTGCCTAATGCATTTATTCCACCTTTTCCACCACCAGCTACTGCAAGTAGAGCCACAGGTTTATGCCGAAAATGTTCACTCCCCAAAAAGTCTAAAGCATTTTTTAACACTCCACTCATACCGCTGTGATATTCCGGGGAAGCCAAAATAATTCCATCTGCTTCTTTTACTTTTTGTTGTAATTTCTGAACACTTTCCAAAAGATCTTGAGCATCTTCACCGGTATATAAAGGAACTGCATCATCACCACTTAGATCGACAACATCGACTTCATACTTCCTTGCAACGCATCTAGTAGCCATTCCTGTTCGACCATTTTTTCTTGGACTTCCATTTATCATTAATATTTTCATCATAATATTCGCTCCTTAGTGTTCTTATAGTTTTATTATAGGAAAAGCAAATTAAGCTTAAATCGTAAAAATGCTTGATTTTCTCTACTCCATTAGCAAGAACTTTTCTCCGATTTATCTCAGACTTTAGTTGTAAAAACAAAAGCGCAAGCGCCGAGTACTTATCATTTCCTTAACAAAAAAAGCAAGATCCATTAAGACCTTGCCCGTTCTAGCGTTATTCATTTTCGATTAACCCATTTTTCACTGCGAAAAGAGCTGCTTGGGTACGATCTTGTAGATTTAATTTAGCCAATACATTGGATACATGGGTTTTCACCGTTTTTTCTGTTATATAAAGGGAAGCAGCAATCTCCTTATTGCTTTTTCCTTTCGCAATTTCCAATAACACATCTAATTCTCTTTTCGTTAAATCGTCAATTGGCTGCTTAACATCACGATTTTTATTTGTTAGATGAGTTAACAAGTGGTTGGTTGCTTTTGGGTGTAACTGATTTTCTCCAGCAAGAATTCTTTTAATCGTACGAACTAATTCATCGGGTTCAATATCCTTTAATTGATAACCTGAAGCACCAGCTTCAATGGCAGGAATGACATGGTCCTGATCTGAGAAACTAGTCAAAATCATAATTTTCATTGCAGGTAATACTGCTTTAATTTGTTTGGTTGCTTCAATTCCATCCATGATTGGCATGTCTAAGTCCATTAAAACGAGATCAGGATTTAATGACTTTGTCATTTCGACGGCTTCTTGCCCATTCGTTGCTTCCCCTATCACTTCAATGTCTTTTTGAGTTTTCAAGAAAAAAACGAGACCACGACGAACAACATGATGATCGTCTGCTATTAAAATTTTTATTGTCATAAATTTCTCCCCTCCTACATCGGTATCTTTACCTTAATTTTCGTGCCTTTACCTAGATTACTCTTTAAATCAAAGGTACCGTTAATCGCTTCTGTCCGTTCCTTCATACTTTTCAACCCCAGTGAAGGAAGTTCATGATTTTTATCATAATAAAAGCCGCAACCTCTGTCTTCAATCAACATCTTAAAAAGTTTCTTTTCTACGGAAAACTGGATTTTCACCTCAGTTTGTTGGGAGTGTTTTTTACAATTAGCTAATGCTTCTTGCCCGATTCTCCAGACCGCTTCTTCCACTCGACCCGGTAACGTTAATAAGCCTTTCACTTCAGTTTTCACCTTTAACCCAAGCATATTACCGTACCCCGACAAGGCAGAAACAACTCCGTTTTCTAATCCCCTTGGTCTTAACTGCCAAATTAGAGCTCGCATTTCTGTTAGGGCTTCCTGCGCTAAATCTTGTATATAGGAGAAGGTTTCCTTTACTTCAATATTCTCAGACCTCTCCCTACCTCCACTTGCTGTAAGGCTTAATGAGAATAATATTTGATTGACAGAATCATGCAAATCACGAGCTAAGCGATTTCTTTCTTCAGTTAAAGCAATGTCCTGTTCTTTTTGAATTAATTTGATTCTTTTAAGTGCCGTTCCAATTTGAAAAGCTATTGATTCCAAGAGAGCAAGCTCATCTGGATGGAAAAATGTCTTATTTGGTGATCCAACATTTAACACACCAAACTTTTCATTTCCTGCTCGGAGGGGTACTGAGGCATGGTGTGTTAAACCACTTGTCTCACCCCAATTATGTTCAATCGCATCTTCAATCCGCTTGCATTCTATAATGTTTGTAGCCTTTTCTAATCGGCCATCATTGTAACGATCTAAACACCAGCAATCCCCCTTACACATTAAGGCACAGTTTTGACTAGTTAATGCTGGAGGGAGATTTTCTTTTGCTGCAAGCTCATATTGACCTTTTTCATCGACTAGAAAAATCCAACCTGTTTCCATACCGGTGACTTGGAGCAATTTATGTAGAACGCATGGAAGGACCTCGGAAACTTTTGTCTCTTTATTTAATAGCTCAGCAATTTCTTTTAAAATTAAAAGCTCAGAATTACGCTTCTCCTCTTCCATTGTTTCACTCCCGAAAATTCTATGTTTTCTCCATTATATCTTTTTTGAAAAAATTCTACCTTAGAAAAAAGAATGAAAGTATATAAGACTAAAGATGTATATAAAAAAGCCCGAGAAGATAGTTCATTTCTCGGACTTTGGCCATTATGCAATTGGATAGTTTTGAACTAATGGATGTAACACGATTTCATCAATAAGCATATGCTTCGGTGCAGAAGCCATATAAACGACTGCATTAGCAATATCCTCTACTTTTAACCACTCTTCCTTTTCTGGCAACCCTTGAGTAGAGTTCGCAAAGTATGTATCAACCATTCCAGGATTAATCGTCCCTACACGAATTCCATACTCACGTACTTCTTGTGCAAGGGACCCAGAAAAACCTTGGACCGCATATTTGGAAGCCGTATAGGCTGCTCCGTTGGGAATCGTATAACGACCCACATCTGAAGAAATCGTTATAATCGTCCCCTGTTTGCGATTCTTCATATGCGGAAGAACGGCCTTTGCACTAATAAATACACCTTGAACATTTACTTCAAACAGTTTTCGCCATTCCTCTACCGTTACTTCTTCGGTTAATTTAAAGAAGCCAATCCCAGCATTATTTACTAATGTATCGATTTGCCCGTATTTTTCAAGTGTTGCTTCTATCACTTTGTTCATATCCACTTCGTTTGCCACATCAGCTTGCACGGCAATCACATCTAAAAAACCTTGATCACTCAATTCCTTTGCAGATTGATGAACATCTGCAGAGCTCCCAACAAGCGTTAGCCTCGCTCCTTGCTCAGCCAGCTTTATAGCAATTTCCTTACCAATTCCACGTGAAGCACCTGTCACAATCGCTACTTGATTTTTTAACATCAAAGACTTCCTTTCCTGTTGAATGTTCATGTTGAAAGTAAATTAGCCAAATTAAATATTTTCTGAAACAATCGCTAATTTTTGGTCCACTAAATTCATAAATGCTTGCTCTAACTCTGATAGCTTTCGTTTCGTTTCTTCCATATTTTCTCCATTAACACCAAAATAAAACTTTACTTTTGGTTCCGTACCCGAAGGTCTTAAACAAACCCACGAATCATCTTCAAAAATATATTTTAATACATTGGATTTTGGAAGATGGATATTTTCTGTTCCATTTGAAGTCTTGCGTTTACTTGTTAAATAGTCTTCTGAAGCCACAATATTGAAAGATCCAATGTTCTTTAGGTTTTCATTACGGAACGATGTTAAGATAGCTTGAATCGATT
>DASQIV010000024.1:0-6006 GCA_035631415.1 Pseudoneobacillus sp.
GGTAAAATATTATATTATTCCTGATTTTGTGCTTCCCATTCTTCTCGCAATAATCCCATTCTGATAGAGTCATAGTATGTACCATTATAAAGGCGACATTTGCGTAATCTGGCTTCCATAGTCATTCCTAACTTTTCACCCACTTTAATCATTCGATAGTTACCTGACCATGTTGTAAATCCTACTCTTACTAAAGGAAGGCTCGTAAATAATTGTTTTATCCAAAGACTAAGAGCTTCCGTCCCATAGCCACCACTCCAATAGTCAGGATCATAAATTCCAATCCCCATTTCAAGCCAATTCGAAGGCTTATGTTCCCAATAACAACTAACGGTACCAATTATCGATCCATCTACTTCAATAAGCCATAAATCATCTTGATCTATTAACTTATCTTTTTTCTCTACATACTCTTCAAAAGAAATGGCTTTGTGTTCGAAATAGGGTGCATCCCATTTTTCCCATTCTGGAGCTTCTTCTTTATACTTTAACTCCCAAAGTTTTATTAATTCTGCCTCGATGACAGGACGAATGCTTAATTTTTTAACACTATTACTCAACTAGTATTCCCCTTTACATCCAATTTATCGTTTCCTAGGATTACCTTTCGATCGTTTTGTCTTTACCATTGCAGTAGCAGGTTGCTTGTTAATCCATTTGAGATATTTACCGATTGCATTATCTTTTTGTAAATCACTTATTGTATTTAGTCTAATTGCCAGTTCTTTATTTGTATATAAAGCATGAATTTGTTTATGACAAGGTATACAAAGGTTTGCTTTTTCTAACTTTGAACCACCTTCTTCTCTTGGAATTAAGTGATGCACAGTTATCTCTACTTTTTCTCTTTCGCACAGTTCACATTTTCCAACGTCTCCCATGTTTTCACCTCTAAATTATTTTTTCAATAAAAAGTTCCTACATACATGGGAAACCGAAAAAAATAAAGCCACCCTTCTAGAGAGACTTCATCAAAAAAACTATTTTAAGGCAATTCTTACAGCTTCCTCTGCGTGAATCATTGTCGTATCAAATAGAGGTATATTCACATCATCCTGTTTTATCAAGATACCAATTTCTGTACAACCAAGAATAATCCCTTCTGCGCCCATTTGTACCAATTTTTCAATAAACTCTTTGTACAACCACTTCGATTCCTCTTTAATTATTCCTAGACATAGTTCCTTGAAAATAATATCGTTTATTATTTTTCGATCATCATGTTCAGGTATTACTATTTCAATGCCAGAATCTTCTATTCTTGATTTATAGAAATCCTGTTCCATTGTATATGTTGTTCCTAATAACGCAACTCTTTTTAAGCCTGCTTCTGTAATTTTCAAGGCAGTAGTATCGGCAATATGCAAGATAGGAATTTGAATATACTCTTGTATTTTAGGCACTACTTTATGCATCGTATTGGTGCAAATAACAATAAAATCAGCGCCTGCTTGTTCAAGACTTCGAGCAGCAGCTCCGAGGACTTCTCCAGCTCGATCCCATTGATTAGTTGTTTGATATTTTTCGATTTCAGCAAAGTCTACACTATATACAATACATTTGGCTGAATGTAGGCCACCTAACTCATTTTTGATTCCCTCATTAATTAGCTTATAGTATGATACGGTTGACTCCCAGCTCATCCCACCGATTAGTCCAATTACCTTCATTTAGTTTCATCCTTTTCGCAAAAACACTTTGGTAAATTCCTCCATCAAGTATAGAATAATTTTACAATAAATGTCATAGATATTTTCAAAAAATCTTATTTGGTTTTCGAGTACAAAAAAACCTTCCGCTACATTTAAAACGGAAGGGTTCTCCTATTCTTAAATTATGAAGCTTTTTGCTCCTTAAGCGGAGTTGATAAGGATTTTGTATTGGATGATAAATTAAAGACTATATTTAAAATAATAGCCGTTAAACTACCTGCAACAATTCCATTTCCAGTTAATATTTGCATACTACTAGGAAGCTGCCCAAACAAGTTTGGAACCGCCGTTACTCCTAATCCCATACCAACTGAGCAGGCAATAATTAATAAATTCTCTTGTGAAGCAAAGTCAACCTTGCTGAGCATCTTAATTCCATATGCTATGACCATTCCAAACATTGCAACCATCGCACCACCAAGAACGGAGGTAGGAATAACTGTTGTAAGAGCTCCAATTTTAGGAACGAGCCCAAGAATGACAAGAAAGGTTCCGGCAGTATAAATAACATTATTGCTTTTAACTCCTGACAATTGAACGAGCCCTACATTTTGAGAGTAAGTAGTGTAAGGAAAAGCATTAAAAATTCCACCTAAAATAATCGCCAAACCTTCGGCACGATATCCGTTTGATAAATCCTTCTCAGATATCTTCCGGTTCGTAATATCTCCAAGTGCAAAATATACTCCTGTTGATTCCACAAGACTTACCATTGCAACTAAGATCATCGTTAAAATGGCTGTCACTTCAAAGGTGGGAGTCCCAAAATAGAAAGGCTTTGCCATATGAAACCACGAAGCATTACTAACAGCTGTAAAATCTACTTTTCCCATGAAATAAGCAATGATGGTTCCGCCAAATAAACCTAGTAATATAGCGACCGATCGAATAAAACCAGTTGAAAAACGGTATAAAAGTAGAATAAAAGCTAAAGTACCAAAAGCGAGTGAGATATTTGTTAGAGAGCCGAAATCAGGGCTTCCTTGACCACCAGCTATATTGTTCATTGCCACAGGAATTAAGGTAATCCCTATAATTGTAACTACTGAACCTGTAACAACTGGAGGAAAAAAACGAACTAATTTTCCGAAAAAATTAGAAATGAGTACAACAAATAGTCCAGAAACTAGAATAGATCCATAGATAGCTGATATTCCATATTGCCCACCAATGGCAATCATTGGACCAACTGCTGTAAATGTACAACCTAAAACAACAGGTAAGCCTATACCAAAGAATTTATTTTTCCAAACCTGCAAGATTGAAGCGATACCACACATTAAAATATCAATCGAAACAAGATAGGTTAATTGTTCGATTGTTAAACCAAGTGCACCACCAACAATTAGCGGTACGATTACAGCTCCTGCATACATTGCAAGCACATGCTGTATTCCTAATGAGGTTGTCTTAAGCAAATTGTTCATAGAATAGCAGCCTCCGCTTCCTGTAGAAATGTAACTTCTCCATTTTCCAATGACTCGATTCTTGCTAATGATTCAACTTTAATTCCTTCATTACGAAGCAAATTACCGCCTTCTTGAAAAGATTTTTCTATAACGATACCAATCCCAACTATTTTCGCACCTGCTTTTTTTACGATATCAACTAAACCTAGAGCAGCTTGCCCGTTTGCTAAAAAGTCATCAATAATTAATACTTTGTCTCCTGGAACGATATATTGATTTGAAACAGAAATCTCGCTTGTTTCATTTTTAGTAAATGAGTGAACGGTAGAAGTAATTAAATCATTCACCATAGTCAAAGATTTTCTTTTTCGAGCAAATAAGACCGGAACATTTAATTCAAGGGCAGTCATTAGACCCGGTGCAATTCCTGAAGATTCAATTGTTAACACCTTCGTTGGACTTTCATTTTTAAAGCGATTGGCAAATTCCTTGCCAATCTCAGACATTAATAAGGGATCAACCTGATGATTTAAAAACGAGTCTACTTTTAATACATGATTAGAAATGACTCTTCCCTCAGTTTCTATTTTTCTCTTTAACAATTCCATTTTCCCTCTCCTCACAAGATGTAATTGAAAATCAAAAAGCCTGAAAATCATTGCACTCCCCAAATGTTGAGTGAGTCAATGACCTTCAGGCTTACGTTAGAAGGAAAATGGAATAAACACCTTTGAAAAAAGGTGTATTCCCATTGCTCACTCATAGTCGGATCATTTACGGTAATCCGGTAGAAACTTGCGGGCCATATCCCCGCGATTATATGAGTGAATGGGGCTCTATTCTTATTTTTATTAACTACCTAAATGAATAGATAGCAAGTATCCTAAGAATAGAGCCTTCAATGATTTTGTATGAATTGTATTATAGGGCTTATCTCACTTTTTGTAAAGAATAAATCCTTAACGTTATTACGAGAAAATATATAAAACATTCGTGTTTAACTGATCACCTTTTAAAAATAATCATCGATTTAGTCTAATAAACCATATTTCCCCTTAAATCTATTCAATATTTTTATCCAGCTCTCACCAAAAAGGAGTAAAAAGATAACATTTGAGATGGAATGCATTAAATCAAATAAAGCACTTCCTACAATGTAGGTAACAATCGACTGAATATTAATAGCATTACTTATTTGGGTAAATGCAAGTAGAGACCAAATATTCATAATCCAACCAAAAAAGAACCCCCATAGTATTCCAAATAGGATTCTCCCCCATTTTGAATGCATAATCCAACTTTTACTTATCAAACCTGCTGTTAATCCTACTAATCCCCACGCTACCATTTGCCAGGGAGTCCATGGACCTTGTCCCAAAATCATGTTAGACGCCAATGCAGCGACCGCGCCAATGATCAAACCGCTTTCGGCACCGAAAACGAATCCCGACATCATTATAACGAATGTTGTTGGTTGAACGCTTGGGATGCTTGCAAATGGGATTCTACCTACAGCAGCAATAGCTGCTAGTACAGCTAACAAAACTAATTCTCTTGCTTCTATTTTTTTATTCTCAAATCTAGCGACGAAAAAAAGGATAGAAATCAAAACAATTGCAAAGCTTACCAATAAATAATTGACATTCCAATATAGAGATATCCAAAGGAGTCCGATAAGTAGGATAAATAAAGATGAAAGAACTATGTTCTTGTTTTTCCGCATACTGAAATGGCCTCCTCTACTGTCACCACTCCACTATCAGGTAAATGCCTAAATAAACGTTGAACCATAGTAGTATAAAAGAAATTCCCTTTAAAAAATTTCTTTGGCTCATCTTCAGAGGTAATATTCCCTTGAAACATCATACCACATCGACTTGCATATACTGCTGCAAACTCGACATCATGTGTTGACATTAAAATTGTCATGCCCTTTTCTTGTAATTCAAGTAGGATATTAGAAAGTTTTTCTTTAGATACGGGATCTAGCCCTTTTGTCGGCTCATCAAGAATGAGTATTTCGGGTTTTCTCAACAATAAACAAGCAAGGGCAGCCTTTTGTAATTCTCCACCACTTAAATCATAGGGATGACTTGACAGCACGTGCGTAATCCCTAATTGCTCAATTATTTCCTTAGCCTCATCCTGATTGAAAACACTCCACTTATTCACTGACTCTAGAATTTCCTTTTCAACCGTATCATGGATAAAAAATAACTTAGGGTTTTGAGGTAAATATCCAATTTGTTTCGGAAGTTCATTCGCCTTCCAATTTTTTAATGGTTTATCATGAAGTTTGATTTTACCTTGTGTGGGCTTTAAAATACCGGCTAATACTTTTAAAAATGTAGATTTCCCCGATCCATTCCCACCTAATAAGGCATATATCTCACCCTTTTTCAAAGAAAAATCTAATTCCTTTAAAATAAAATCTTTTTCCTTATGATAATGATAGAACAAATTCTTCACTTCTATAAGTGTTGTGTTCTCTTTTTTTGATACTGGTTGAACTGCGAGATTCTGTCTATCTATTGATTGATTTGCCAGCCAGTTTCTACCCTCTTTTACTGATAAAGGAAGGTTTTTTCGATTATCCTTATAGGTTGTATTTAAGTAAAGGGAAGGTATACTCGGCACAAAGGAACGATTGGATGATTCCCATACAGCGGACATCACATCCCTGGGGTCTCCTTCCGCTTTTACTTCACCATTTTCCATCATTACGATTTTATCAGCAATGGTTACAACCTCTTCTAGTCGATGCTCCGCTAGAACGATTGTCATTCCAAACTCTTCATTCAGACGGGCTAGCATATCTAAAAACTCTCTTGCACTTACAGGGTCCAACTGGGCAGTAGGTTCATCTAATAGTAAAATATCAGGCT
>DASQIV010000025.1:0-2517 GCA_035631415.1 Pseudoneobacillus sp.
GCTAAAAAAATATCATTTTACAAAAGTATGGAAAAGCATCAATAGGAAGAGAAAGCCCATCCTGTAAAATCAGTATTGTGCCAATACCTAATTTTAAAAATGAAAAATTTCTAATGTGGACAAACACACTTCCCCTTGTCATAGGTTCTTCATAGTTTACCAATGAAGGACTTTACTTTTGAAAGGAGAGAAGAATGTGTTTGGTTTTTCTATGATTCAAATGATTAGACAGAATGCAGAAAAAATAGACCGTCCACTACGAGACCAACTCTTGAATGTATATAAACCATTCCGTTGGACACCATGCTTTTTGCATAAAGGCCTTGAAGGTTGGGTCAAAAAAAACAAAAAGTTCAGTGTCGTGATAGAGTTTCAAAACAATGAGGCTCATTATTTGGGAATGGAAATGGTTTCAAAAATGGTATCGAATCATTATAAATGTAAAGTGAAGAGTGAATATCAAAGTGTTTCCTGCTGCAGTGCGCATTTAACACCAATAGCAATGGAAAAATTACTTACTTCATGTCCGAACATTAAAAAGATTCATTTAGATCGAGAGGTTAAAGCATTACTAGATGTGGCTACACCTACTACAAAAGCCGTAAATATTGAAAAAAATAATACCTTATTAACTGGCCAAGGGATTAATATTGCAGTGATTGATACAGGAATATATCCTCATCAAGATTTAGCAGGTAGAATAAAGGCTTTTAAGGATTTTGTGAACAATCGGGAGGATGCTTATGATGATAATGGTCATGGCACACATTGTGCAGGTGATGCGGTCGGAAATGGACTACTATCGGGTGGTAAATATAGCGCACCCGCACCGCTGTCAAATGTAATTGGGGTAAAAGTACTGGATAAACTTGGGTCCGGTTCACTTTCAACCGTCATGGATGGAGTTCAATGGTGTATGGACTATAATTTAGCTGCTCGCCCAGAGGATAAAATTCACATTATATCCATGTCATTAGGTTCATCTGCACAAAGGTATGATGACGAAAATGAAGATCCAATGGTCAGAATTGTGGAGGCAGCATGGGATAGCGGTATCGTAGTTTGTGTTGCAGCAGGAAACGAAGGACCTAATAAGGGAACAATTGCGAGTCCAGGAATTAGTAACGAAGTCATTACAGTTGGGGCAATGGATGATAAAAATACGATCGAACCGAGAACAGATGATGAGATTGCAAGCTTTTCCAGTAGAGGTCAAACTATCTACGGAGTTGACAAACCAGATATCGTAGCACCAGGCGTGAATATCATTTCTTTACGTTCACCTAACTCCTATTTAGACAAGCTTCAAAAGAGTAATAGAGTAGAGACTGATTATTTTGTTTTGTCAGGTACATCTATGGCTACGCCAATATGTGCGGGTGTAGTTGCTTTAATTCTAGAAGCTTATCCAGGTCTGTCACCACATGATGTAAAGAAAAAGCTTATAAATGGAGCAGATCCATGGGGGAACAAAGATGAAAATGTGTATGGTGCTGGCTATATTAATGCTGAGAAAGCCATAAATGGATAAAAAATAAGGGTTTTCAAGTACTAAGTGTGGACAAGTGTCTCATCGTAGTACCTGAAAACTTTTTTCTTATTTTTTTACTCGTTCCTGCTCATTACGAACAATTCTTGTTACTAGTTTCCTTGGCATGAGACGAACACTGTTTGCAAGAAGTTTATTCTTAAACCCAGGGATAATAATTAATTCTCTAGATAACACCCCTCTATACCCAATATCGACCACATCCTTCACATTCATAACTGAACTTTGAAATAGCTTAGATTCTTGTAACTCGGCACGAGTTGAAAATCCGGTTTCTGTTGCTCCAGGACAAAGCACTGACACGCTTACATTCGTGTTTTGCAATTCATTCGATAGTGCCTCGGAAAAAGAGAGGACATAGGCTTTCGTTGCGTAATACACGGCCATTAATGGACCTGGTTGAAAGGCAGCGGTAGATGCGACGTTTACAATTTTTCCACTATTTCGTTTTACCATATCAGGAAGAACAAGCTTCGTTAAATGAGTGACAGTTTTAATGTTTAAGTCAATCATATTTAGTTCTTGATCTAAATCCGTTTCTGTAAATTCCCCAAAAAGACCGAAGCCTGCATTATTAACTAAAATATCTACCGCAATCTGTTGAGTATGGAGTTCATGGTAAATTCGCTTTACCTCATCTTGATTGGATAAATCGGCTTTAAAAACATAGACAGTCGATGCTGTAGTTTCCTGTAACTCTCGTTTAAATGCATGTAATTTTTCTTCATTTCTTGCTACTAAAATGACATTATAGCCATTTTGTGCAAACTTCCTTGCAAATTCTTCACCAATACCGCCCGATGCACCAGTAATAAGTACGTTTTCCTTCTGCATTATAAAACCTCCAACTTTAATTTTAAGTGTTTAAACATTTAAACTAATAGTGTTAATGAAAAGCCTTTAGGTTTCTAAAGGCAATCTTGCTCGACCGTATCGATTAAATCTTTTAATAGTGACACAGAAGATTC
>DASQIV010000026.1:0-4152 GCA_035631415.1 Pseudoneobacillus sp.
AAAGGAAGAAGTGGTGAAGGGCAGCGACCTCCTTATTGTTCGCGAACTAACTGGCGGCCTCTATTTTGGAACACCAAGTGAAAGACAAAACAATGGTCAGTCTGTTGTAGATACCCTTTTTTATTCACGTAAAGAAATTGAAAGAATTGTAGATAAAGCGTTCCAATGTGCACAACAACGCCGAAGACACCTCACTTCCGTTGATAAAGCGAACGTACTTGAATCAAGTAAACTCTGGCGTGAGGTTGTTGAAGAGAAAAAGCAGCAATATCCTGATGTCAAAGTGGAGCATCTTCTCGTCGATTCAGCTGCAATGAAGCTGATTACGAATCCTACCCAGTTCGATGTCATTGTTACGGAAAACATGTTTGGAGACATTTTGAGTGATGAGGCATCCGTTTTAACTGGTTCACTTGGAATGCTTCCTTCTGCTAGTCTTCGGGAAGATGGGGTTGGCCTATACGAACCTGTCCATGGATCGGCTCCTGATATCGCGGGTCAAGGAATTGCCAATCCAATCGCTATGATTCTATCCGCATCCTTAATGTTAAGGCATTCCTTTCAGTTAGAAGATGAAGCTAGATTAATAGAAGAAACGGTCGAATCCGTCTTAAATGCAGGGTTTCATACGGCAGACCTTAACCTAAAATCTGGCCATAAGGTCGGAACCCTCGAAATGACCCAATTGATTATTGATTCGATTAAAACAAGGAGCGCAGCTAACTGCATTATGAGCTGTTACGCTTAAATAAGGAGGTTTACAATGACAGCTAAAACCATTATCGAAAAAATATGGGAGCAGCATGTTGTCCATCAGGAAAATGGTAAACCTGATTTACTTTACATTGACTTACACCTTGTCCATGAAGTAACCTCCCCTCAAGCTTTTGAGGGGTTAAGAATAAATGGTCGCAAGGTTCGTCGTCCTGATCGAACATTTGCCACGATGGACCACAATATTCCAACAAAGAATCAGCATATTATTAAGGATCTCATTTCAAAAAAACAAATGGAAACGTTAGAAGAAAATTGCTCTGAATTTAATATTCAGCTTGCGGATATTAATCATCCTGATAACGGCATTGTACATGTGATTGGTCCTGAGCTGGGTCTTACTCTTCCTGGTAAAACGATTGTATGTGGTGATAGTCATACCTCTACTCACGGAGCCTTCGGTGCCCTAGCCTTTGGGATTGGCACGAGTGAAGTAGAGCACGTATTGGCTACCCAAACCCTTTGGCAAGATCGTCCTAAAACGATGAATGTGAAAGTAAACGGAAAGCTAGGTACTGGTGTTACTGCTAAGGACTTAATTTTAGCGATTATCGGAAAACATGGCGTTCGCTTTGGTACTGGTTATGTGATGGAGTTTACAGGTGAAGCGATTCGTTCTCTTTCGATGGAGGAGCGAATGACCGTTTGTAATATGTCCATCGAAGCTGGTGCTCGAGCAGGACTCATTACGCCAGATGAAACAACCTTCGAATATCTTCGGGGTAAAAAATATGCACCTCAAGATCTTGCTTTTGAAAAAGCGGTCCACCAGTGGAGTTCCCTTACCACTGACGAAGGAGCTACCTATGATGCTGTTATTGAAATCGATGCAACAGAAGTGGCACCTCAAGTCACTTGGGGTACTAATCCAGGAATGTGCCTTCCAATTGATGCTTCTGTGCCTGATCCGCTGCAGGCAGCTACACAAAATGAGAAAATGGAAATACAACGTGCCCTAGACTATATGGGGCTTCAAGCTGGGCAGGCGATCAATAGTGTAACTGTTCAACATGTATTTATTGGTTCATGTACAAATTCGAGATTAAGCGATTTACGAAGAGCAGCTTCTGTTATCAGAGGTAGAAAAGTGAGCTCAGCTGTACGCGCTTTAGTTGTCCCTGGTTCCAAAAGCGTAAAACTTGCTGCTGAACAAGAAGGTCTGGATACCATTTTTAAAGAGGCAGGTTTTGAGTGGCGTGATGCAGGCTGTAGCATGTGTTTAGCCATGAATGATGATATCGTCCCACCAGGAGAACGCTGTGCCTCTACTTCAAACCGTAACTTTGAAGGACGGCAAGGAACGGGGTCTCGCACTCATCTTGTTAGCCCGGAAATGGCAGCTGCTGCCGCTATTGAAGGTCATTTTGTTGATGTTCGCCAATACTCCGCTGTAGCCGAGGTGATGTAAATGGAACCCATTCGAATTCATAACGGACTGGTTTACCCACTAAATCGAAACAATGTGGATACTGACCAAATTATTCCGAAACAATTTTTAAAAAGAATTGAACGACAAGGATTTGGACAGTTTCTCTTCTATAATTGGCGTTTTGATCATCACGGTAAGCCACAGGAAGACTTTTCACTCCATAATGAAAAGTATCAAGATGCATCCATTTTAATTGCTGGGGAAAATTTCGGTTGCGGTTCATCCCGTGAACATGCCCCATGGTCCCTTCTAGACTATGGCTTTAAAATCATCATTGCTCCAAGCTTTGCTGATATTTTTAAAAATAATTGTGTGAAGAACGGAATTTTGGCGATTGAGCTAGATTCAGAAAAAGTCCAATCCCTTTTACAAAGAGCAGAAAATGAAAAATACTATTTAACCGTCAATTTAGAAAAACAAACTATAGAAGATGAACAAGGCTGTAACATCTATTTCGAAATTCCTGCTTATTCAAAGGAAATGCTACTGAATGGCCTTGATGATATCGGAATAACCCTTTTATATGAAGACAAAATTTCAAAGTTTGAACTTACACATTAAAGGAGAGTGACTCCCTTGGGGATTCCTTAACGACTTATAAGATTTCGGATGCGATGGAACGATTAGCAAGTATAATCTATCGGACTCCGCTTACAACCTCTACCTTTTTGAATAAAATGGTTGGAAAAAACATTTATTTTAAAATGGAGAATCAACAAAAAACAGGTGCATTTAAGATTCGGGGAGCAAGTTATAAGATGTCCCGTTTATCTGAGCAGGAAGCTAGAAATGGCGTCATTGCCGCTTCCGCTGGTAATCACGCCCAAGGAGTTGCCCTTGCTGCAGCGAAACGGGGTATCGCAGCCAAAATTTTCATGCCTATAACGACACCAGATGCAAAAATAAAAGCAACGGAATATTATGGGGCAAAAGCTGTCATCACCGGTGCCTCTTTTCAAGAATCGTATGAAGCTGCCTGTATTGAACAGTTGAAAACCAGTAGCTTTTTTCTCCATCCATTTGATGATTACGATGTGATGGCAGGTCAAGCGACGATTGCGATTGAAATGCTAAATCAACAGCCTTTCCTTGATACATTAATCGTACCTATCGGGGGCGGAGGGCTGATAAGCGGTGTCGCCGTTGCTGCCAAACAGCTTAATCCAAAAATTCGAGTAATTGGCGTTCAGGCAGAAGGGGCAAAGGTGATGCATAATCATTTCTATCAATATCCTTCTCCGAACACTGAAACTGTCGCTACTATTGCAGAGGGGATAGCTGTCAAAGAGCCGGGTAAATTAACTCTACCAATCATTCAAAAGTATGTGGATGACATCCTAACCGTAAGCGATAACGATATAGCTACTGCTATGGTTTACATGCTCGAAAGAAAGAAAACATTAGTCGAAGGAGCTGGCGCAGCTGCCTTTGCCGCTCTCCTCGTTCACCGAAATACGATCCGCGCTAAGAACTGTGGGATTATTGTCAGCGGTGGTAATATGGATTTATCAAAGCTCGACCATATCCAGCAGCTTGCCAAAAAGGATTACCTGTCTTGTCTTGCGCAATAAATAAAGCCAACCACTTTTCATAGTAACCCGTTCGGTTGTGGCGGATAAAATGCTAATTCGCACTTGAAATAACAACTTAAATCCACAATAAAAGCCGTCGATTTCAATGTTGGAAATCACGGCTCTTTTCTTTGGCTAGAACAGAGATGTCTATTAATGAAAAACTGCACACTAATTGAACTGTAGTTTCTAATTATTCGCTATTTAAAAAATATCTACAACCAGTTTTAAAAAAAAGATAATACTCAAATGAGTTAGTCTAAAAAAATGAGAGGATAGATTCAATGGTCATAAATATAGCTTGATAGCGGAATGTGTGTCTGATGCGAGTGAGAATTTATAAATAGCGGATTGTAGGTCCGGTAAATGTTTTCTCTT
>DASQIV010000027.1:0-2928 GCA_035631415.1 Pseudoneobacillus sp.
AAATATGTTAACACCGTTCATAAATGGATAGAACGTGTCATATTTCTTGGATTCATCTTTGCATTGTGGTTTTTTAAAGATTCTTTCTCTTTGATGATTTCCTTCTTTATAATTATATTTGGCATCCGTTCTTTTATGGAATGGAAATATGAAAGTGAAAAAAGAGAATACATCATTACTTTGTTTTCTATTTGTAATTTATTATTATTTTTAGGTATAGTAACTGTTTTTACATAGAACTTGAGAACCTATTGATCGATGTTTTGTACAGGGGATTTATCAAGGATTTTTATTTTATGAGATGAAGCGTATGGCAGAAATTCTTGTTAATTTAATATAACAAAATTGATCCTCTGCTACATGGTTTAAAAATAGCTAATTAATCCATAGTATTACTATTCGTGCGAAACTTCCTACAGGAGAGATTAAGATGAAAATTTTAGTAGATGCAGATGCTTGTCCGGTAAAAGATATTATTATTTCTGAAGGAAGGAATGCGGAAATTCCCGTTATCCTTGTTACGAGTTTTTCACATTTTTCAAATGCAGAACAACCATCAGGAGTGGAGACCATTTATGTTGATTCTGGAGCAGATGCTGCTGATTATCGGATTATGAAGTTAGCAGAAAAAGGAGATATTATTGTGACGCAAGATTATGGTCTTGCTTCGCTAGGATTAGCAAAAGGAAATATAGTCCTCCACCATAAAGGATTTAGTTATACAAATGAAAACATTGACCAATTATTACAAACACGTTATTTAAGTGCAATGGCTCGAAAAAGTGGAAAGCGAACAAAAGGACCAAAGCCTTTTACAGCAGAAGATCGGGAGCAATTTAGGAGGCTTTTTAAACAAGTTATATCTAGTTATAGATAACCCTGGTTCGGAGGATTTTGTAATAAGTACATAATGAAAAAATAAAAGACAACAAGACAATACTAACTTTGGCTTCAATCCCTATCGCCTATTCGGATTTTTAAATTTGTTTTAAAGATTTTTTTAAAATAAAGGTTATTAATGCTATACTTGGGGAACGGATTGGGTTCCAAAAAGGAGATAAAATATTTTGAAGTATATGAAATCGCAAATGCAACAGCTAATCAAGGATAATAAAGAATTGCATACACGCTTAAAAGAGCTGAAGGCAGAACACGGCCTTGAAAAAAACAATGCCCTTAAGGCTTTGTACCATTCAGAAGTTGCCGACGGAGGAAAGTACCAGTTAGCCTACCAAGCACTAGACAAGCCCAAAAATTAAACTCCCTTTAGGCAATAAGGGGATACATGGGGTTGAAATACAGGGCGGTTCTCTTGTTTACCTTTATACAAAAAAACGTTCCTATTTGATTCTTTATATTCAATAATCAGGCGCATTACCCAAATAGGGAATGTGTCTTTTTATTTCTCCGATTTAGAGGATCTTAAGTAAAACAGGAAGAACACCACCTAGACTTATTACACTTAAACTAAATGTCAGGTTTAAAGAAAGACTGAGGAGGGACATTCCACATGCACAAAAATCGATAGTCATGCCTTTTATCCGAACCTGGTACCAATTTATCTAGAATTTTTTTAAAAAATATAAAGAGCTAGAAAACGTTGTCACGTAAGGGTTTTTATTGTTTATATATGACATTTATCATATATCCTTATTGACATTTATTACTTATAAAAATGACATCAGAACTTTATACTAAGACCAACCAAAAGAAAATGATTTATTAGAGTTTTAGGAGGTTAAATATGTCAAACACACAAAATCAAATAAAGATGCTCAAAAAAGAAGTGGCTCCCTTTGAAAAAGTTGATACAAAAGCAAGTGTGATACAAATTCTTAATACCATTTTACCGTTCTTTTTACTTTGGTTCCTTGCCTATAAAAGCTTATCTGTTTCCATGTTTTTAACGATTCCAATCCTGCTTGTGGCATCAGGCTTATTAGTAAGAATTTTTATCATTTTTCACGATTGTTGCCATTCATCGTTTTTTACAAGCAGTAAGGCGAACGATATTTTAGGCACCATCACAGGGATTTTAACGGTAGTTCCATATAGACAATGGAAACATTCTCATTCCGTTCATCATGCAACAAGCAGTAATCTTGATAAAAGAGGGACAGGAGATATGTGGCTATTAACGGTGGATGAATATATAGCTGCTCCGCTTTGGAAAAAGGCTTATTATCGAATCTACCGAAACCCGTTTTTCATGTTTTGCATCGGCCCTATAGCCGTATTCCTTATTCAATATCGATTTAACCGTAAAGGAGCAAAACGTAAAGAACGAGTAAATACGTATATTACCAATTTCTTTATTGTCCTCATATCTGCCATCATGTGCTATTCGATTGGCTGGCAAAACTTTCTTTTCATTCAAGGATTCGTTTTCTTCGTATCAGGTGTGATGGGGATATGGTTATTTTATGTTCAGCACCAATTTGAAGATTCGTATTTTGAACATGAAGAAGAGTGGAACTATGTTCAAGCTGCTGTGGAAGGAAGCTCCTTTTACAAGCTTCCGAAAGTATTGCAATGGATTACTGGAAGCATAGGCTATCACCATGTTCATCATTTAGCACCTAGAGTACCGAATTATAATTTAGAAAAAGCGCACAATGAAACGCTGCCACTTCAAAAGGCAACAACCATTACACTTCTTACAAGTCTCAAATCACTTAAATTCAGAGTTTGGGATGAAAAAACGAAGACATTTTTAAGCTTTAAGGAAATGAAAAGATCCCTTAAACAGGCAGATACACGAGTAAGTTCTGTCAAAATGAACTTAAAAGCTAAAAACCCGAAGCTTGCAGAATAAAACGTTGTTAGATATGATAAGGGAAAAAAGAGGAGGAATACAATAAAATGAAAAAGTGGAGTCAGTTTTTTCGAAAGAATACGGGATTAAGCCCATTTGTTTGGGTCGTATTC
>DASQIV010000028.1:0-6186 GCA_035631415.1 Pseudoneobacillus sp.
GGCTTTCTTTTGACAAAAAAAATTGCCTGGGTAACAGATAGCACTGCTTTTTTAGATGATGAGCTTAAAAATCATCCAGATGTATATCAGATTCCGTTGACCATCTTATTAGACGGAGAGGAATTTGCCGATGGTTTGGATTTAACTCCACATGAGCTATATACAAGGTTGAAAACACTATCAAATCCACCCAAAACATCTCAGCCTGCCATTGGAGCTTTTAAAGCATTGTATGAGAAATTAGCGAAAAATTACGATATGATCGTTTCTATTTTAATATCTGCTAAATTAAGTGGAACGGTATCATCCAGTCAACAGGCTGGTCAATTAGTCGATGTTCCAGTTGTAACGATTGATTCAAAAATTCTTGCCTATCCTTTAAGTGCGTTGATTAAAAAAGGTATTCGAGATATTCAAAAGGAAGAAATTGAAAGCGTTGTCAGTTCGATTGAAACGTTAACAACTAAAAACGAGACTTATGTTTTGGTAGGAAGTTTAGAGCAATTACATCGTAGTGGTCGGATGAATAATCTCCAATTTTTACTCGGGAGTGTCTTAAATATAAAACCGATCATTGCGATTACAGATGGAGAATTAAAAGTAAAAGAAAAGGCTAGAAGTGAAAAGAAAGCCAAAGAGAAAATAGTCGAATTATTAAAGTCCTCTAACGAGATTGCACCCGTTAAGGAGGCTTACATTCTATATGGATTACAACCAGAAGCTGCATTAAAATGGAAAGAGGAATTAATCAATCAGTTCCCTGATATTGATTTTCAAACCTATCCACTTTGTGCAACAATTGGCGTGCATGCAGGAGAAAATACATTGGGAATTAGTTGGTTTAACGCATAAAAGTGCTCTAATGGGCACTTTTTTCTATTTTAACCGTAGTTGATAGCAAAACATTTTCTAGCTGTTATGATAAAATATAGTTGGTATTGAAGGTGAGGGAAGTAAAATTGAATCAATCATTAACAATCAATCAAACTGAACAGTTTGTGAAAACGAAAATGGGGGAAGATTCAACCGGACATGATTGGTTTCATGTCGAACGTGTTAGAAAAAATGCCCTTTATATATGGAAAAGAGAACAAGTGGGAAATCCGTTTATTATTGAAATGTCTGCTCTATTACATGATGTTCCCGATGAAAAATTAAACGGGAGTCAGGAAGAAGGGCAAAGAATTTTATTGCAATTTTTAAGCCAATTAGAACTGTCCTCTGAGGAAATTGGTCAGATTATGGAAGTGATAAATTCCATTTCTTTTAGGGGAGGAGAAAAAAAGAATTTAACTTCGTGGGAAGCTAAAATTGTTCAAGATGCCGATCGTCTTGATGCTATTGGTGCCATTGGCATTGCGAGGGCATTTGCCTACGGTGGGAAAAAAGGACAACCCATTTATAACCCAGATGTGGAAGTAAGGAAAAAAATGACTGTAGAAGAATACCGTAACGGAAAATCTTCTAGTATTAACCATTTCTATGAAAAGCTTCTTTTATTAAAAGAGTTATTAAATACAGAAACGGCAAAATCAATGGCAGAAACTAGACATCGCTATATGGAAGAATTTTTATCTCAATTTTATCAAGAATGGAATGGTCAAGCTTGAAAATGATTTCGATTGAAAATGTATCAAAGACATATGGAGAGAAAGAACTATTTAAACAAATTTCCTTTACAATTAGCGAAAAAGAACGAGTTGGTTTAATAGGGGTAAATGGAACGGGAAAATCCTCTCTTTTGAAAATTGTAGCGGGTTTGGATATACCTGACTCAGGAGAAATTGTTTCAGGTAAAGATTATTCTATATCATTCCTATCCCAACAACCTGATTTGTCAGGTGAATTGACGGTGCTTGAACAAGTTTTTAAGGGTGATTCTCCTACCTTTAAAGTGGTTAAACAATATGAACATGCGTTAGCAGAATTGAATGATGATCCTAACAACAAAGAATTACAAGAGAAGCTATTTTCATTGCAAAAAGATATGGAATCGTTAAACGCTTGGGATGCAAACGCTAATGCAAAAGCGATTTTAAATAAACTTGGTATAGAAGATTATGGACAGAAAATTGCTGCTTTATCTGGTGGGCAAAAGAAACGTGTAGCTTTAGCGCAAGTTTTAATTGATTCCCCTGATTTATTAATTTTAGATGAGCCTACAAACCATCTTGATTTTGAATCGGTTAAATGGCTAGAGGATTATTTAAGTCGTTATAATGGCTCCATTTTATTAGTCACGCATGATCGCTATTTTCTTGACCGTGTAACGAATCGTATTTTTGAACTTGATGGCGGTAATTTATACAGTTATAAAGGGAACTATGCAGCCTTTTTAGAAGCAAAAGCGATTCGTGAAGAAAATGAAGCAGCTACATTGGATAAAATGCAGAATCTTTACCGCAATGAATTAGAATGGATGAGACGCGGTGCAAAAGCAAGAACGACAAAACAAAAAGCGCGTATTCAAAGATTTGAAGAACTGGATACGAAACTATCAGAACAAAAAAATTCGGAAAAACTTGAAATTGCCTTAAGTGGAAGTAGACTGGGGAAGCAAGTTTTTGAAATGAAGGAAATTTATAAGAGCTTTGCTGATAAAACCATCATTAAAGATTTTAATTACTTAATTAAACCTGGTGATCGAATCGGCATTATTGGTAAAAATGGTGCTGGTAAGTCGACATTATTAAATATGTTAGCAGGAAGAATTTTACCAGATAAAGGCGAACTGATTATCGGCCAAACGGTCAAAATTGCTTATTATACGCAGGAAACAGATGATATGGATGAAAACAAGCGGATGATTGAATATTTAAAAGAAACCGCTCAAATGGTCCATACTTCTGATGGAAAGTATATTTCCGCTGCTCAAATGCTAGAACGTTTCCTTTTTCCGATGAATACGCACGGGACACCGATTCGTAAGATTTCAGGTGGAGAAAAACGTCGCCTATATCTTTTGAAAAAACTGATGGAAGAACCGAATGTTTTAATACTAGACGAGCCAACCAACGATTTGGATACTCAAACACTAACAGTACTAGAAGATTACTTGGAAGATTTTCCAGGTGTCGTCATTACTGTATCCCATGACCGTTATTTCTTAGATAAAGTAGTTGACCAATTATTAGTTTTTGAAGGTGATGGAGCTATATCATCTTTCTTTGGAACCTATTCAGATTATTTGGAAAAGCAACTTTCAAAGAAAGAGGACAAACCAAAGATTGAAGTAACGAAGCCTCAGCCTTTAAAAGAAAAAAAGAAAAAAATGACGTACAAAGAGCAAAAAGAGTGGGAAGAGATTGAAGATAAAATTGCTTCGTTGGAAGAACAAATTGAACAGATATCATTAGAATTAGCGCAGGTAGGTAGTGACTTTGAAAAAGCTCACGAGTTAAATAAAAAGGAAAATAGCCTTAATCAGGAATTAGAAGAATCCATTGAAAGATGGTCTTATTTATCTGAATTAGCCGCAAAGGAATAAACTAGTAAGCAAATAAAGGCTCATTATAAAACAAGGAGTGATCTGATGAAAATCATCGCAATCGAACCTACACCAAGTCCAAATACGATGAAAGTCATTCTTGATCAGGAATTACCAATGGGAAAAGCCCATAATTATAAAATCGACCAACAGGAGGGTGCTCCTGATGTTATAAAAACAATCCTTACTATTGAAGGAGTTAAGGGAGTATACCATGTGGCTGATTTTCTTGCTGTCGAACGAAACGCCAAATACGATTGGAAAGAAATTCTTCCGAAGGTTAGAGAGGCATTTGGAGAGACTGCTTCCGAATTTCAAGAAGCAAATCAAAGTGCATCACAGCATTTTGGTGAAGTAAAAGCCATGGTACAGATTTTTAAAGGAATTCCGTTACAAATAAAGCTATCCGAAGAGGATACTGAAAAACGTTTTGGGCTACCAGATTTATATAAGAATGCAGCATTCGAAGCGCAACTTCCTGGCGACAATTATATATTGCTTCGAAAGTGGCAGGACTTTGGAATTCGTTATGGAGAGATAGAGCAGGTAGGACAAGAAATTCTAGAAGAGCTTCTAGCTGCATATCCTGAAGATAGAGTAAAAGCATTAGTGTTAGAAGCTCAAAAAGGGCAAGAAGTAGCTTCTGGAAAAAAGGCTAAAGAGAAAAAGAAAATCACGATGGCCACCCTTGCAAATCCTGATTGGCGTGTTCGTTACCAAACATTGGAACAAATGGATGATCCAACACTTGAAGATTTACCTGTCTTAGAAAAAGCTCTTGAAGATGAAAAAATGTCGATTCGTAGGCTTGCAATTGTATATGTTGGTATGATTGAGGACAAACAGGTATTGCCACTGTTATACAAAGGATTAAAGGATTCTGCTGTAGCGGTTAGAAGAACTGCTGGAGATTGTTTATCCGATTTAGGATTTGAAGAAGCGAAAACTGAAATGTGTGCGGCTCTAAAAGACACGAGCAAGCTAGTAAGATGGCGCGCAGCCATGTATTTATATGAGGTTGGCGATGAGTCATCACTCCCTGCATTAAAAGATGCTGAGAATGATCCTGAATTTGAGGTAAGTCTTCAGGTCAAGATGGCCATCGAACGTATCGAAGGTGGAGAAGAAGCAAAAGGCTCTGTCTGGAAGCAAATGACCGAAGCTCGAAAAAATGATTGATGAGAGTAAACCTCATTCATTGCATTTTCTAATAAAAATATAGTATGCTAACTCTACAAATTGAAGATAATGGAGGAATTTACTATGTCAATGGCATATGAAGAATATATGAAGCAAATGGTTATACCGATGCGTCAAGAATTAACGCAAGCAGGTTTTCAGGAATTACAAACAGCTGAAGCTGTTGAAGAATATATGAATAATGTGGAAGGTACAACACTAGTAGTGGTGAATTCCGTTTGTGGATGCGCCGCTGGTTTAGCACGTCCTGCTGCAACGCAAGCTGTATTAACAAGTGAAAAGAAGCCTGATCATTTAGTAACTGTTTTTGCAGGTCAAGATAAAGAGGCTACTGCAAAAATGCGTGAATATTTTGATGGGATTGAACCTTCATCACCTTCCATGGCACTTTTAAAAGGAAAAGAAGTCGTTCACTTTATTCCTAGACATCATATTGAAAGCTATCCAATGGAAGCGATTATGGAAAATCTATTAACTGCATTTGAAACAAAATTAGGATAAGGGTGCCTTTTGGCATCCTTTTTTGAATATAGGCTATGTTAAAGCACATTGCTGATTTTGCTCATAATGTTAATTGGAGCGGATGGCGTGAGATTCCAGCGGGAATCAAAAGACAAATTTAACAGAGCCTTATAAAAGGCGAGAGAACATGTTTGTTACAACCGCAGGTCGCACAAATCAGCATATGGTTGAACAGGCTAAATTAATGGCTGCTGACCTAGAAGTACCTTTTATTGATCGTAAAAAACGTTCTGTAGAACTCTTGCAGAAGCTTTATAACGATACGTGTATGGTTGTCGGTAAAGAAAGACTCGAGCTATTTCCTTTAGGTGAAGCAGAGCCGTTTTTCTTCCATCCTAATTCCGCCATGTTTAGAATAAAACGGCTACAAAGAGGAGAACATGACCCTTTTATTGAGGCTTGCCAATTACAAGATGGAATGAGCTTTTTAGATTGTACACTTGGACTTGCTTCCGATAGCATAGTGGCTAGTTATCAAGTAGGATCAAAAGGGAAGGTCATTGGACTCGAAGCAGAGAAATACTTAAGCTACTTGGTTCGAGCTGGGTTAAATACGTGGAATTCGGAAGTACCAGTAATCGATGAGGCGATGAGACGTATTGAAGTCAAACACACATATTGTTACGAATACTTAAAAAAACTGCCAAGCAATAGTGTTGACATTGTATACTTTGATCCAATGTTCGAGGAAAGTATTCTGGAATCAGATGGGATCCAAGCTTTATCCCATTTCGCTGTTTATGATACCTTTTTAGAACAATGGATCACAGAAGCATTACGAGTTTCCAAGAAGCGAGTAGTTTTAAAGGACCATTATCAGAGTGAACGCTTCAAGCAATTTGGATTTCAACAAATACATCGAAAAACAGCCAAGTTTCATTTTGGAATATTAGATAAATAATTTTTTGAAAATTTTATGAAATTTTTGTGAAAAATAACGGACAACTATCCATTTTTTATATAAAAAGCAGTATAAT
>DASQIV010000029.1:0-3259 GCA_035631415.1 Pseudoneobacillus sp.
GATATGATATTCATCTTTCGTATCGTATTACTCCGGTAAATGTTTATGGTCTTAAAAGTAAGTTAATAGAAGTAATCATTAATCTTCTAGATAACGCTATCAAATATGGAGATCATCATTCTACTATTCACGTGTCCGTCACGAAAGCAGATAATTGCATGACCTTTGAGGTTTCCAACCAATGTCGTGATTTTAACGAAAATATTCTCCCTAATATGTTTGAACCCTATTACCGTGGCTCTAAATCAACAAGGGATGAAAAAGGGAGTATGGGAATAGGGCTCTATATTTGCAAACAAATAATTGAAGAACATAGAGGGACGATTTCCGTTCAAACTAACAACGATATAGTCATTTTTAGAGTTAACCTTCCTATATGGCAATAACTTGGCAATATGTAACCACATTTCGGCAATATCCTTTATATACAATCAAGTTGTAAGTCAAATACAGGAGGTTTTACTCATGAAATTAGTAAATGGTTTAATTGGAGCAACACTAGTAGTAACTTTAACAGGCTGTAACCTAATAGGTACCGCACAAGGCAAAGTAAAGACAGTAGTCATTGATGATGATGTTGCACTTCATAGCACAATGGATGATACCGATGTCGCAATTTCAAAATCAGAAAGAATAGCACTATCTGAAAAAATTACATACGATAATTTACTTAGAATTAATAACGATGAAATGTTTTACACAAAAGATCATTCTTTTTATAAAACAGATATTAGCAACCAGAAACAGACCCTCTTAAAGGAATTGAGTGTTCGGGAGGTTTCAAGAGATGCTAGCCGTGCTTTGATTATGAATAACGATGGCGTTTTCGTTTACAATCTTGAATCCGATAAAATTGTGAAAGTATCTCAGCCAATGGATAGTGATTTTTCATTTGCAGACCCAAAAGGAAAATATATTTCCTTCCATAATTTCGACAAGTCGAATTACGTGTTCATTAACACAACTACTCTTAAAAAAACAGAGCTAAATTATAAAAAGCTATTCAATTTAAAAGATGTTTCCCTCTCCAATGCAATCGCTTATAACGATCTATTTTATATAAGTTCACAAAGCCCAAAAGATGGCTATGCTATATATAAATTATCAACGGATCATCAAAAGGAATTAGTTTTGCAATTGCCGCATCAAAATGATCACATTGCTTACTTTGAATTTCTCAATGATCAAACAATCATATTTAACGGTAGTTACAATGAAGAATCTGGAATTTTCATTTATGACTTGGAAAAACAAGTGGTCACGAAGGTTGTTTCTGGTGGGGTTGATTCAGAAGGAACTTGGACACCATTTTATAGTATTTCTCCTGACGGTACTAAAATCCTATTTGATACAGTTGTTCATGAAGATGATAAATTTTTTAACAACATTTATCTTGCAAATATTGAAGGAAATAAACTATCAAAAAGTATTCAAATTATCGAAAAAGCACAATTACCTGCTGTAATCTCCCTTATGGCCCATTGGAGTGAAGATTCATCAACCTTTTATATTCCAGGATCTAATAAAGGAACTACTGTGTATAGTAATGAAGCAATAGATTTTATATCTATATATGTGCTTGATAAGATTAAAGTAAAATGATTGTAGTAAAGATAGACGGACCAAACCGTCTGTTTTTGTTTTGAAAAAGGTTCCTTCCCTAAACTAATAAGCTTTTGGAACAAGAACCTTTTCAAAGTTTTATAGAATAAATAATCCTTTACATAAATTTGGATATCAGTTTCAAGTTCCTAAACTTGTTCTTTTACCAGCACTTGAAAGGCTGCCTTTAAATCTTCTTTAATATCCTCAGGATTTTCTAATCCGATGTAAAGTCTAACCACTTGAGTGTTTGAATCATTTTTACGATGAAGAGTGACTAAGCTTTCGTAACCACCCCAGCTTACACCAACCCGGAACATTTTAAGACTATTAACCATTTCTCTTACCAATTCATAAGACAAATTCGTTTCAAATGAAAGTAAACTCCCAAAACCACTCATCTGTTTCTTGGCTAATGAATGGAATGGATTCGTAGGCAGACCAGGAAAATGTACTCTCTCTATAAATGGCTGTTCTTCTAAAAATTTTGCAATTTCAAAAGCACTTTTTTGATGCTGTTCCATTCGGATCGCTAAGGTACGCATCCCTCTTAAGATTAGTGAAGCATTTTGAGGTGATAATATCCCACCCAGCAAAAGATGCTCATTTTTATTAATATTCGTAATGAGCTCCTTATTTCCTACAACCACTCCTGCAACTACATCACTATGCCCACTCATATATTTCGTTAACGAGTGAACCACTAAATCTACCCCCATTAAAAGAGGCTTTTGATAAATAGGTGTGGACCAGGAATTATCGATAATGGTTTTAGCTTCTATTTCTTTTGCGAATGACACGCATGCATGAATATCCTGTAATTCAAAAAGAAGACTTGTTGGACTTTCCAAATAAATGAGCTTCGTATTTGGTTGCGCAGCTCTCTTTATTTCTTCCATGCTGCTACCATTCACGAAGGAGGTAAGTATATTAAATTTCTTCAAATATTCACTTAAAAACTCTCTAGTTGGCCCATATGCCTGATCCACACAAATTATGTGGTCTCCAGATTGAATAGTGGAAAGAATCGCAGAGCTTATTGCAGCCATACCAGAAGCAAAGCAACGTGCTTGCTCTCCTTGCTCTAATGCCGCAATACGTTCTTCAAGGATTTTAACGGTTGGATTATTCCCTCTTGTATACAAATAGGAATCTACTAACTGTTCCCTAGCTTTCTCATAATCTTCAACTGTCGAAAAAGTAAACAAACTATTTTGATAAACAGGAAAAGTAACCGCACCCTGATGACGATCATCATGCTCATCATGCACTAACAAAGTATCATCCGAATATTCTCTATAACCCAAATCATCCACCCCACCTACAATAATATCCACCACCATAATCATTCGATAACACCCCTGGCTTTTCCTCTTCAAAAACCTAAGGTGACAGGCACCAAGTAATTTTCGGTAGCATGAAAATTACCGCCCGAATTTTCTTGTTTCATAGTTTGTTTCACAAATTTTTAATAATCACAAAAAAATCAGAGTCATTTATAATAAATGTGACAATTAATTGAACAACTAAAGAAATACATTTTATCTTCATCCATACTAATTGATTCTTCCATTAAATTTCGTTATTCTACTATAGATAAAAAGTTTTTACGCCAACAATTTTAGTATTAAAAGAAGCTAAGGAGAAAAAGATGAAG
>DASQIV010000030.1:0-2735 GCA_035631415.1 Pseudoneobacillus sp.
AAAGTATTTCCATTTATATCCTTTCATCCGTTTTTTACTTTCTGTGATAGCCTCAAAAACGGAATATTCAGGATGATCTTTTAATATAAAAAAGGTTTGGGAATATGAAAGACTTTTAATAATACCAGGAATGACCAATAATAAAGACCATAAAAATACAAATAACCCCATTAAAAAAGATGCCCCAATTAATTTAAAGGATGTGGCTCCATCCTTATAGATGGAAAATACTTTTCCAACTGAAACACTCTCGTTTCTGGCTAAACTTAAGAAAAACCAGTAGCTTGATATCGTTAATGGTATGATGGCAAGTGCTAGGATAAGATTAAATATATCTGATGCAATAGGTGCCTCTTCCTGATACCACCAGTTCGAAAACCCACCACTTAAGAACACTTCTACAAAATAAGGCAATAACGTGTTAATGAGATAGATCAATAGTGTAAGTTGTACCGCTACCCCCCATTTCCCTTTCAAAACACTTCTTGCCTTTCTTTTAATTTCTGAAATGGACATTCGTCATCCTCCTTTTTATGAGTCATTCCCATTTGACATCCAACTTCTTTGGAAACCTTAACCAAAATTAGGAAATGAAACTCTTTCTATGTATACGTGCGAAATGGTTAATTAGCATTTCTATTTTAGTCGTCAGTAAAAATGGAGACTAAAAAACCATGACCTTTCTCCTGATTATTTTGATTTTTTTTCCGACAGTACCTTGCATTATTCAGTAGTGTGTAATATGATTATGGATGTGGAAACATTTGTTATTTTTTTACTTCACTATTGTACATTAGTCAGTAGTGAATAGTGTTAGCTTCTAATGAATGTTGCAACAGAAAAAAATGAGGAGGTTAATTCCTTTGAATGTTCAATTTAAAAAAGGGGTCCTCGAGCTTTGTGTACTGCTTCTTATTTCGAAAAAGGATCAATATGGATATGAATTAGCTCAAAATATATCCAGTAAAATTGAAGTGGCGGAAGGAACCCTGTATCCCTTGCTTAGAAGATTAACGAAAGAAGATTATTTAACTACATACTTAGCAGAATCGACAGAAGGACCTCCAAGAAAATACTATTCGTTAACCCTTAAAGGGAAAGAATACATGGATATTTTGGTCGACGAATGGCAGCAGTTTTCATTTGCAGTAAATCAGTTTATTGAGGAGGGAATCGGAAATGGTAAAGAATGAATTTATATCCAAATTAGAATCGTTATTAAGCAGAGTTCCAGAGCATGTTCGAAAAGAAATGCTTTACGATTATCAGGAACATTTTGAAATTGGTTTAGACAATGGTAAGAGCCAAAAGGAATTAATGGAGGAACTGGGAGATCCGCATGTCATTGCTCGTGATTTATTAGCTGAATATCGGATAGGTAGAGCAGAAAAGGATAAGACCCCAACAAATATGTTCCGTGCCATTATGGCAACCATCAGTTTAAGTTTCTTTAATCTCATCTTTATTATTGGACCAGTGGCTGGTCTTTTTGGAGCCTATATTGCCCTGTGTGCTGTTTCATTCGCATTAACTGTATTACCTTTAGTAATCTTTACCTCCTATTTTCTTGGCTATAGCTATGAAACGTTTGCCGTTAATTTCTTTGTTTCTCTTACTTCATTTAGTTTAGGTTTGTTAATGAGTATTGGCATGATTCAGCTAGGTAAATTTTTCTATAATGTGATTCTTCGATACATCAAATTCAATGTAAAAGTCATTAAAGGAGGTCATGCAGCATGAAGAAAGTCGTCTATAGCATGCTAGTTTTATTTATTATCGGCGTTGTTGGAACATTAGTTTCTGTCAGTGCATCAGGTGGATTTTCATTAGACACGTATAATGTGAGTGATCAAGCCGTGATTACTAATAAAGGAATCTCTGAAATTGAAATGGACTTATCCTCGACTGATTTGGCTTTACATCCAACGACAGATGATGAAATAACTGTAGATTTTAATGGGAAAATTAGTAAGAAGTTGAAAAATAAAATAACCTTAGATGTAAAAGAAAAAGGTAATAAATTATCTATTGGCTTAAAGGGTGAAGACCAAATCAAGTTAAATATCGGAGTATTAATTATTGATACCAAAGTAGATGTTTACTTACCAAATAGAGTATATGAATCTTTAATAATTGATAATTCATCTGGTGATATTGAGCTAAAAGACCTTAATGTAAAGGAAATATCACTAAAAACAAGCTCAGGTGATATGATCATTCATAATTTGGCTAGTAGTGAAAATTTATTCCATACTTCTTCTGGAGAAATTCAACTTACAAATATAAAGGGGGATTTGACAGCAGAAACTTCTTCTGGTGATATTTTTATCCAAAGTGAAAAAACTTACGGTGATATCAAAGCGAATACTAGCAGCGGGGACATTTCTATAGAATTCGAGGAAAATCCTAAATCTTTAGCCATTAACTTCAATGCTAGCTCCGGAGATGGTGAAGTTTCTCTAGATGGTGTGAGTTATGAAGAAAAATCTGAGCACGAAATTCGCGGCAAAATTGGATCAGGAGAATATGAACTAAACGCTCATACTTCGTCAGGAGATTTTTATTTAAAATAGGATTTTGTCTCCCTACTAATGTTAGGGGGACTCTTTTTCGCGATTTTAAAGCTGTGGTATCTCTAATGAAGTTGGATATATATTCTGGAAGTTAGACATTTCCCTTTAATAGTTGGACATATATTCTGGAAGTTGGACATTCCCTTCAAAAGTTCGATATAT
>DASQIV010000031.1:0-4484 GCA_035631415.1 Pseudoneobacillus sp.
CATCAAGAGCAGCAAGGAATCTTTCGATACTTAATCCAAAGCCGATACCAGGAGTTTCTGGCCCACCCATTTCCTCTACAAGCCCATTGTATCGACCGCCACCACATAAAGTTGTAATTGCGCCAAAACCTTCTGCGTTACTCATAATTTCAAATGCAGTGTGATTATAATAATCTAATCCACGAACTAAATTCGGATCGACTTCAAAAGGAATCTCCATATCAGTTAAGTATGTTTGAAGCTTTTCAAAATAATTACGTGAATAGTCATTTAAGTAATCTATGATAGACGGAGCCGTCTTCATTAATTCATGGTCACGATCCAGCTTACAATCTAGAATTCTAAGTGGATTTTTTTCGAGACGGTTTTGGCAATCCTTACAGAATTCACCGATTCTCGGCTTAAAGTGATTGACTAGAGCTTCTCTATGTGCGTTCCGGCTATCTTTATCACCAAGGCTATTGATGACAAGCTTTAATTTCTTTAAACCCATTTCTTTGTATAGAGTCATAGCTAATGAAATGACCTCTGCATCAATGGCTGGATCCGCACTGCCGAGTGCTTCAATTCCAAATTGAACAAATTGACGGAATCGTCCTGCTTGTGGTCTTTCATAACGAAACATTGGTCCTAAGTAATATAATTTAACAGGCTGCTGAGCGTAGCCAAACATCTTATTCTCAACATAAGATCGAACAGCAGAAGCAGTCCCCTCCGGTCGTAGAGTTAAACTACGTTCTCCTCTGTCAGTAAAGGTATACATTTCTTTTTGAACGATATCAGTTGTTTCTCCCACACTTCTTAAAAATAGTTCTGTGTGCTCGAAAATGGGAGTGCGAATTTCACGATATAAGTATTTTTCACAGATTTTTCTGGCTTGTTCTTCTATCGCTTGCCATTTTTCAACTTGACCAGGAAGTATATCCTGTGTCCCTCTTGGAATATTAATCGACATGTAAATCCTCCTAAACTTAAGAAAACCTTTTATAAAAGCAAAAAACTCCCGTCTCCTTGTATAAAATACAAGGGACGAGAGTTTATTATTCCCGTGGTGCCACCCTAGTTGAAGTTGTATGTACAAAACAAACTTCCGCTCAAACAGTTAACGCCTGCAACGTTCTTTCCTACTAGTCATGCGTTCAGAAAGAAACCTACGGAGTGTTCATTCATTAAGTCGTCATGTAGAAATGCTTTCAGCCTAAGACATTTCCTCTCTTTTCATACGGGTCCTAATTACTATGCTCCATCATCAGTTATGGATATTTAATGTTTATTATATTTATATAATCATACGGAGCAAGCCTCAAGTTGTCAAGAGCGTTTTAGGAACGTTCAAGTTTCTTTTTGAGTTTTTTTACTTCGCCTAGTGTTAATCCAAACTCCGAAGCTAACTCAAATGTATTCGAATTGGCTTCTTTTTGGATGAAGTCATGAAAATCCACTCCAAATAGTTGATTTTCTCCGGAGTTCACCTGAAATCCTTTGCTGCCCATTCTCATTCAATTCATCCCCAATCGTAAACTAATTTCAATTGAATAGCTTTTAAATCTATCTAGACATTCAATATGACTCTTCATATTGTTTCCAATTTGTAAAAAAAGTTTCATCAAATCTTAAAAAGCTTTAAAAAGTTAAAGATTCTTAACATTTGACATGAATTTTTGGCATTTTTGCGTTAAAATGGTTTCATAGTAAAATTTTGGAGGGGAGTTGCTTTTGAAAAAGTTATTCATACTAGTATTCGTCACATTCCTCTTTTTCGGAGGCATACCAACTAATGGTCTAAAGGCTCAGGCTGAAAGTGTTGTTACCATCTCAATTAATGGATTAAACGTTCGAGAAGGACCTGGGTTAAGCTATCGAGTTGTAAAGCAAGTGAAACAAGGAGAGAGTTTTAAGCTTCTTAAAGAAGAAAATGAATGGATACAAATTAAGCTTAGTAACAACCAAAATGGCTGGGTAGCTAATTGGCTTGTTCAAAAGAAAAACAATCAAATATCTATGTCCAATCAAAATGAAGATTCTATTGGCCAAATTACCGTAAATGGCCTAAGAGTTCGAAATGGTCCAGGGACAAGCTTTCAAACAATCGGACATTTAAATAAAGGAAATCAGGTAACCATTAAAGAAAGAAATGAGAATTGGATCAAAATTTCGACCTCTTCCATTGTGGGATGGGTTTCCAATGAATTTGTTAATATTCCTAATAAACAAGAGACAGAACAATCCAAAACACCTTCAAATAATACAGAAGAAGTCGCAACGGGAATCATAAATGCTAATTCCCTAAATGTTCGAAGTGATGCCACACTCCAATCAAATATAATTGGAAAGCTTCAAAAGGGAGATCAGGTTAAGGTTCTTTCGACAACAAAGGAATGGACACAAATTTCATTTCAAGGGAAAAGTGCATGGATTAGTTCAGAATTTATTAATCTTAGTTCACCATCACCAACTAATGGTCCAAAAGAAACAAAACCACCTACTTCAAGTGGGATTATAGGCACCGTTACAGCAAATGGATTAAACATACGTAGTAAAGCAGACTTAAGCGGGAAAATAGTTGGAAATGTTTCAAAAGGAAGTTCTTTTAACATATTAGAGGAAGTTAACAATTGGAGTAAGATTGAATTTAGTTCTAAACAATATGGTTGGGTAGCTTCTTGGTATTTAGATAAATCTGTGCCAGAAACCACTCCTACACAATCACAGGAAGTAAAAGAAAGTTTCATTACCATTCTACATGATGGTACAAATATTCGTAGTGGACCAGCGGTATCTACATCTGTTGCCCTTCGTGCTAATCAAGGAGACCAATTTCCTGTAAAAAGTTTAAAAGGGGATTGGTATGAAATTACACTGAAAGATGGCTCATCCGCCTATATTGCCGGATGGATAGTTTCGGTAAGTGGCTCGGCTCCACAAGTGGAGAAACCAGGCGCTGAAGCTCATTTAAAAAGTAAAACCATTATCATTGATCCAGGTCATGGTGGAGGAGATAACGGAACTACAGGGGCTCGAGGAACGTTTGAAAAGGAATTAACTTTACGCACAGCTAAGCTTCTATATGACAAACTACGAGCATCCGGAGCCAATGTTATCTTAACAAGAACGAATGATACCTATTTTTCATTACGTTCACGAGTAAGCACGGCCCATTACCATAAAGCAGATGCTTTTATTAGTATTCATTATGATAGTATTCTAGATCGTAGTGTTCGTGGAATGACATCCTATTATTATCATTCCTTTCAGCGACCACTCGCAGAGGCCGTACATAGTTCCACTATCAGCCAAACAAAGTTAAAAGATCGTGGCGTACGTTTCGGCGATTATCATGTCCTTAGAGAAAATAGTCAAAAGGCGATTCTGCTTGAGCTTGGATATTTAAGTAATCCTGCAGAAGAAACAACTGTTACTTCCCCTCAATACCAAGAATCAGCCGCCACAGGAATTTTTAATGGACTAGCTAAATATTTTAAGACAAATCTTTAAATATAATAGAAAAAGCTGACCTACATTGGTCAGCTTTTTCTATTGCTTACTTTCAACTATTAATGTAACAGGACCATCATTAATAAGGGCAACATCCATCATCGCTCCAAATATTCCCGTTTCCACTGTTATTCCCTTTTCACGTAAAACATGATTAAATCTTTCATAAATTGTGATAGCGTGTTCCGGTCTTGCAGCATCCATAAAATTTGGACGGCGTCCCTTTCTGCAATCACCATATAAAGTAAACTGAGAAACAGATAAAATCTCTCCGCCAACATCTAAGAGGGAATGATTCATTTTATCATTGTCATCCTCAAATATACGCAGATTAGCGATTTTTTCGGCCACAAACTCTGCGTCGAGAAAGGTATCATCGTGGGTTACACCTACTAATAATACCAGTCCCTTTGTAATTTTACCGGTGATTTTCCCTTCGACTGTTACACTAGCTTCTTTGCTTCTTTGTACAACTACACGCATCATTTAACTCCTAATTCATAATCCTTCTAACAGAATAAATATCGGGTATCTGTTTAATACGTTCAACCACTTTCTGAAGATGGCTTACGTTATGAATGGCTATTGACATAATTATCGTTGCCATTTTATTTCGGTCTGAACGACCAGAAACAGCAGAAATATTTGTCTTCGTTTCATTAACAGCTTGTAATACTTCGTTTAATAATCCTCTACGGTCATAACCACTAATTTCAATATCCACATTATATTCTTTTCGCTCATTTAATGAGGATTCCCATTCAACTGGTATGAGGCGAGACTTGGCTTCACTTGTTTCGATGTTAGGACAATCTGCACGATGGACAGAAACACCACGGCCCTTTGTAATAAAGCCTGAAATTTCATCCCCTGGTACTGGGTTACAGCACTTGGACAATCGAATTAATAAATTGTCAATACCAGCAACCCTTACCCCAGACTCCCGTTTTTTCGTATTAGGGAATGACTTTAATTCAGAAACGGCATCC